>CALJTZ010000278.1 GCA_937975655.1 uncultured Synechococcus sp.
CTGGAGCCTCTGGGCCAGTCCGTCCGCCCGGTCGTTGGGGAGCAGGGGCAGGAGGGCCTCGGCCTGACGGAGGGCCTCGCTGAAGTTCCCCTCGCCGTAGGCCCGCTCGATGTTGATGTAGGCCTGATCCAGGGGGGCGCTCATGGAACCGGCTGGGTTGGCGGGTGGTTCTGCAGCCCCTGTTTAGAGCTGGGATGGCTCAACCACAGGTGCTGGCGGTCCCAGTGCAGCGTCTGGCCCTGGGGCAGGGCCCAGAACCCTGGCCCCCGGCTGGGGGTCAGCTGCAGCAGCAGGGCCTCCAGGGGGCGTGCGGCGAGGGTGTGCCCGCTGTGCTGCTCCAGCCAGCGGTGCAGCAGGCGGCGCTGATTGGCTGGATGCAGGGCCATCAAGCCGCGCCGGTCGAGGCGGTCGGCTGTGCCCGGGGTGGTCGTGGTCAGGGCCCGGAGGCCGAGGTCCGTCAGGTCGTCGCTGGCGTCCTGCTCCGCGGCCAGCCGTTCGCTCAGGGCGCTGATGCGCTGGCTCGCACCGGGGTGCAGGGCTTCCAGCACCGGCAAGACCTCCGCCCGCACCCGGTTACGACTGAAGCGCGGATTGGCATTGCTGGGATCCGTCCAGAGGGGCAGGCCCCAGTGCTCGCAGATGGCCAGGGTGTCGCTCCGGCTGAGGTCCAACAGGGGCCGCACCAGGGTGATCGCCGAGCCTGTGCTCAGGGGCCGTTGCCGCCGCAAGCTGCCCAGCCCAGCGGCATGGCTGCCCCGGGCCAGCTGCAACAGCAGGGTTTCGCTGCGGTCGCTGGCGGTGTGGCCCGTGAGCACGTGGCTGCAACTGATCTGCAGAGCTACGGCCTCCAGGCGGGCGTAGCGCCAGCGGCGGGCGGCGGCTTCCGTGTGAGGCATGGCCGGGTCGGCCTGGTCCACGCTGATTGGTAGGCCCTGCTCGCGGGCCCAGGCCTGCAGCTCCCGGGCCTGCTCGCCGGCCTCTGGCCTCCAGCCGTGGTTGCCATGCCACAGGTGCAGGGGCCAGTGGTGGAGCCGCTGCAGGTCCTGGAGGAGCCGGGTCATGGCCATGGAGTCCTGGCCGCCGGACAGGGCCAGCAGCAGCGGGCGGCCTGGAGGCAGGAGCGCGGGGTGGTGCAGCAGCTGCTGGTGCAGCCGCGCATGCAGGGGGCTCCAGGGCGGCCGGGGCGCCTGGGCGTGCGGGGGCTCGGATGGGAGAATGGGATTCATACGTGTCCTGAGCCGATGTCCCGTCTCCACCGTCTGCCCACCCAGCTGCAGCAGGCGCTGGTGTCGTGCCGTCTGCTCAAGGTGATCGCGGGGCTCACCAACTTTGATGCCGCTTCGGTGGAGCGCATCAGCCGCGCGGCCGGCCTCGGCGGCGCCGATGTGATCGATGTGGCCTGTGATCCCGCCCTGGTGACCCTGGCCGCCGCCGTGAGTGGTCTGCCCCTCTGCGTGTCGGCGGTGGATCCTGGGCTGTTCCCCGCAGCGGTGGCCGCCGGCGCCGCCATGGTGGAGATCGGCAACTACGACGCCTTCTACCCCCTCGGCCGCGTCTTTGATGCCGCGGAAGTGCTTGAGCTCACCCGCCGCACCCGCGCGCTGTTGCCCGAGGTGGTGATGAGCGTCACCGTGCCCCACGTGCTGCCCCTCGACCAGCAGGAGCAGCTGGCGGTGGATCTCCAGGCCGCCGGTGCCGACATCATCCAGACCGAAGGCGGCACCAGTGCCAAGCCCTTCAGCCCCGGCAACCTGGGCCTGATCGAGAAGGCGGCGCCTACCTTGGCCGCCGCCCACGCCATCAGCCGCGCCGTGGCCCTGCCCGTGTTGTGTGCCTCGGGCCTGTCGTCCGTCACCCTGCCCATGGCCATCGCCGCCGGTGCCGCCGGCGTGGGGGTGGGTTCCGCTGTGAATCGCCTCAACGACGAGCTCGCCATGGTGGCGGTGGTGCGCAGCCTGCGGGAAGCCCTGTCGATCGGCGCAACGATTGCCGTTTGACGCCACTGGCGGTGGTACCAGCCTGAACCCATGACTACCTTGCGGGGGTTGATCCCTGCCCGTCTGTCATGGGTTCTTTGATGTGGCTTCTGCAGTGGCCGATCCGGGCCATTGTGCTGTTGATCGTGGCCTGGCTCCCCCTTGGTGTTGAGGTGAGCAGCTTCCCGATCGCCCTGCTGTCAGCCGTGGTCATCGGCCTGCTGGGAACGGTGCTGATCTGGCCGTTGAAGTTGGTGCTGGGTCCGGTGTGGGCCGTCACCAGTCTGGGCGGCCTGATCAGCCCGGTGAGCCTGCTGTTCAACTGGATCATCACGGTGGTGCTGTTTGGCCTGGCGGCCTGGCTGATCAAGGGGTTCCGCCTCAAGAACGGCCTGGTGAGCGCGATTCTCGGCGGCGTGGTGTATGCCGTGCTCTCCGCGATCATCCTGCGGCTGCTGGGCCTCGACGTTGACTTCACCCGGGTGGCCGCACTGATCACGGCAGCCCCCGTGGCCTGAGTTCGGCTTGCCGGAGTCACAGCCACTCCAGTGGCCCCCGAGAATGGGGGCATGGTTCCTTTTCAGCTCCACGCCCCCTACCAGCCCAAGGGTGATCAGCCCACGGCCATCGCCGGGCTGGTGCAGGGCGTCGAGGGGGGCGAGCGCTATCAGACCCTGCTGGGGGCCACCGGCACCGGCAAGACCTTCACCATCGCCAACGTGATCGCCCAGACCGGGCGACCGGCCTTGGTGCTGGCCCACAACAAGACCTTGGCGGCCCAGCTCTGCAACGAGCTGCGGGAGTTCTTCCCGAACAACGCCGTTGAGTACTTCATCAGCTACTACGACTACTACCAGCCCGAGGCGTATGTGCCCGTCTCGGACACCTACATCGCCAAGACGGCGTCGATCAACGAGGAGATCGACATGCTGCGGCACTCGGCGACCCGTTCCCTGTTCGAGCGGCGCGATGTGATCGTGGTGGCCTCGATCAGCTGCATCTACGGCCTGGGGATTCCCTCGGAATACCTCAAGGCCGCGGTGAAATTTCAGGTGGGAGACACCCTCAACCTGCGGAGCTCCCTGCGGGACCTGGTGAACAACCAGTATTCCCGCAACGACCTGGAGATTTCCCGCGGCCGCTTCCGCGTGCGCGGCGATGTGCTGGAGATCGGCCCGGCCTATGAAGACCGGCTGGTGCGCATCGAGCTGTTCGGTGATGAGGTGGAGGCCATCCGCTACGTGGATCCCACCACCGGCGAGATCCTGCAGAGCCTTGACACCATCAACATCTACCCGGCCAAGCACTTCGTGACCCCGAAGGAGCGGCTGGCCGATGCGATCCAGGCCATTCGCACCGAGCTCAGGGAGCGCCTGGATCTGCTCAACGGCCAGGGCCGCCTGCTGGAGGCCCAACGCCTGGAGCAGCGCACCACCTACGACCTCGAGATGCTCGAGCAGGTGGGCTACTGCAACGGCGTGGAGAACTACGCCCGCCACCTGGCCGGCCGCCCCGCCGGTACCCCCCCCGAATGCCTGATCGACTACTTCCCCAAGGACTGGCTGCTGGTGGTGGACGAGAGCCACGTGACCTGCTCGCAGCTGCAGGCCATGTACAACGGCGATCAGAGTCGCAAGCAGGTGCTGATCGAGCACGGTTTCCGGCTGCCGAGTGCGGCTGATAACCGGCCGCTCAAGGGCGAGGAGTTCTGGGAGAAGGCGCAGCAGACGATTTTCGTGAGCGCCACACCAGGCACCTGGGAGTTAGCGCAGAGCACGGGCCAGGTGGTGGAGCAGGTGATCCGCCCCACCGGCGTACTCGATCCGATCGTGGAGGTGCGCCCCACCGACGGCCAGGTGGACGACCTGCTCGGGGAGATCCGCACGCGGGCCGAGAAGCATGAGCGGGTGCTGGTGACCACCCTCACCAAGCGCATGGCCGAGGATCTCACCGACTACCTGGCCGAGAACGGGGTGCGGGTGCGCTACCTGCACTCGGAGATCCACTCGATTGAGCGGATCGAGATCATCCAGGATCTGCGCAACGGTGAATACGACGTGCTGGTGGGCGTGAACCTGCTGCGCGAAGGTCTCGACCTGCCGGAGGTGTCGCTGGTGGCAATCCTCGATGCCGATAAGGAAGGGTTCCTGCGGGCGGAGCGCTCCCTGATCCAGACCATCGGCCGTGCCGCCCGCCACATTGAAGGTATGGCCCTGCTCTACGCCGATAACCTCACCGATTCGATGGCCAAGGCCATCTCGGAAACCGAGCGCCGCCGCGCCATCCAGCACGCCTACAACCAGAAGCACGGCATCACGCCCACCCCGGCGGGCAAGCGGGCGGGCAACTCGATCCTGGCGTTTCTGGAGGTGTCGCGCCGCCTCAACGACGAGCAGCTCGAGCAGGCCACCGAGCAGGCCGAGCACAACGAAGTGCCGCTCGATTCGCTGCCGGAGCTGATTCAGCAGCTCGAGGAGAAGATGAAAACCGCCGCCAAGAACCTGGAATTCGAGGAGGCGGCCAACCTGCGGGACAAGATCAAGACCCTGCGCCAGAAGCTGGTGGGCAAGGTTTGAGCCACCATGGGCCGTATCGCCCTGGTGTGTTGATGCCCATCCGTTCCGTGCTTCGCACCGCCGCCGTCACGGCAGTCATCGCCGGTGCCCTGCCGGTGGGAGCCATTGAGCAGGTGCAGATCCGGTTCCCGTTTGTGGATGAGAGCTTCAATCTGAAGGTGAGTGAGCTGGCTGATCCCCAGGCCCTCCTCAACGGCAACAGCGATCTGGCCGAACTGGATCGGGCCACGGATGGGGTGATCGGGCGGGGCCTGCTTCAGGTGTTCAAAACGCCGCTGCCCATCAGCGGCGGTGTCTTCGATCAGGCCACGGATTCCCCCCTGGTCAATCAGTCGTTGATGGTGCTCTCCTCCATGGGAGCGCTGGAGGGGTTGCCCACCAAGACCCTCACGGCGGCCCAGCTGTCGGCCGCCATCAACAAATCCGCCGTGGGCGGCCAGGTGACCCTGCTCTCTCTGCTGCAGGCCCTCCCCGGCGACACGGCCCGGGTGGACCTGGCGCGGATGGTGTTTCTGATGAACCGCAATGCCCGCCAGCGGCAGCGCACGGAGCAGCTCGTGAACAGCCTGCCGGCTGCTAGCAGTGATGCCGGCTTGAGCGGCGCTGGCTCCCTGGCGGTGCAGCGGGCTCCGCTCAGCTTGCCCGTGGCCCATCGCCCCCAGCCCCTGCAGCTGGTGCTGATCCAGCCCACGACCCAGGCCAACGGGCGCCTGGTGGTGATTTCCCATGGTCTCTGGGATGGCCCCGAGAGTTTTGAGGGCTGGGCCAACCACCTGGCCAGCCGCGGTTACACGGTGGTGCTGCCCTTGCACCCCGGCAGCGACAAGGATCAGCAGCAGGCGATGCTGAATGGTGAGGTGCCGCCGCCGAGCCCCTCGGAGCTGCGCCTGCGGCCCCTGGATGTCACGGCGGTGCTGGACGCTGTTCAGACCAATCGCCTGCAGGGTCTCAAGGGTGTCAGTGCCGACTCCGTGGTGGTGGTGGGCCATTCCTGGGGGGCCATCACGGCCCTGCAGCTGGCGGGGGGCCGGGCCACCGCGGCTGGGCTGCGGCAACGCTGTCCTGACGTGAACGATCCCGATCGCACCTTCAGAGATCGGAAGAGCACACGTCTG
>CALJTZ010000279.1 GCA_937975655.1 uncultured Synechococcus sp.
GGAGCCACCGCGCAACTGCACCTCGAGGTCGCGGGCCTCCTCGGAGCTGAAGTTGCCGGTGATGCTGGCCGAGCCACCGGTGATGCCAGCCGCCTTGAACTCGGGGCCCACACTGGCTTCGCTGATGGGGCGGTTGTCGAGCACGATGCCCAGTAGCCGTCCGGTGCCGGCGATGCCCTGGGTGAGCTTGGCGAACTGCTCGCCGCCCTCTCGGTTGAAGGCCAGGGTCACATCCCAGCCGGTGCCGGTCTGCTGCTGTTGGCGTCCAGCGCTCACCAGGTCTTTACCGGTGAGCTGCGCCGGTTCGAACAGGGTCACGATCTTGCTGTTCACCGTGGCCAGCAACAGCTCGAGCTGGTCGGTTTCGCTGCTGCCGGCGGGCACCTGGATTCCCAACGCCGTGAGGGCCTGGGCCAGGTCCTCAGCGGCGATGGTGGCCTTGGGGGCCTGCGGCTCACCGGCTGCATTGGCGCTGGCCTGGGCCTGGCGCTGGTTGAGCACCGCCTGGGCCTGGCGCTTCAGCTTCAACAGCCCCTGCATCTCCTGCTCGGTGCCGGCCTTCTGGGCGCGGAACTCCAGCAGGGCCGTGGTACCCAGCACCTTGGCGGCTCGGCTGGGATCCTGTTCGCCAGGAAGCTGCAGCACCAGCTGGTCATCGCCCACGGTCTGGAGGGTGGATTCCGACACTCCGAGGCCGTTGATCCGGCGGTCGAGCACTTCCTTCACCGCCTCCAGCTGCTCCTTCTGCACGCTCTTGATCGAGCCGTTCGGCAGCACCTGCAGCGTCAGCTGACTGCCGCCTTGCAGGTCGAGCCCCAGCGGGGGCGGGTAATTCAACACAAGGGCCCCGGCGGCAATCGCCAGGGCCAGGATCAGGGCGAGCCACCCCTGTTGACGTGCCATTGAGGACCTATCCGGTGGTGATCAGACCTGGCCGGCCTTGAGGGCCTTGGCCGCGTCCACAATCTGGTGGGGCTGAATGATCGTGAGGTTTTCCAGGGCGCCGTTGTAAGGAGTCGGAATGTCCTGGGAGGAGAGGCGGATCGGCCGGGCGTCCAGATCGTCGAAGCAGTGCTCCGTGATCAACGCAATCAGTTCGGCGCCGATCCCACCGGTTTTCATGCACTCCTCCACCACCATCACCCGGTGGGTCTTGCGGATGGAGCGAGCGATGGTGTCCATGTCGAAGGGCTTGAGGCTGATCAGGTCGATCAGCTCCACGCTCACGCCGTCCTTTTCCAGCTGCTCCACGGCCTTGAGGCAGTGGTGGCGCATGCGGGAGTAAGTGAGGATCGTCACGTCGCTGCCCTCGCGCACCACGTCCGCCTGATCGAGGGCACAGGTGTACTCGCCGTCGGGGATGTCCTCGGAGAGGTTGTAGAGCAGCACGTGCTCGAAGAACAACACCGGGTTGTTGTCGCGGATGGCGGCCTTCATCAGGCCCTTGGCGTTGGTGGGGGTGCTCACCGCCACGATCTTGATGCCGGGTACGGCGTGGAAATAGGCCTCGAGGCGCTGGCTGTGCTCCGCCCCCAGCTGCCGCCCCACCCCGCCGGGGCCGCGCACCACGGTGGGGATGGTGAAGTTACCGCCGCTGGTGTAGCGCAGCATCCCCATGTTGTTGGAGATCTGGTTGAAGGCCAGCAGCAGGAAGCCCATGTTCATGCCCTCCACGATCGGGCGCAGGCCCGTCATGGCGGCGCCCACGGCCATGCCGGTGAAGGCGTTTTCAGCGATCGGGGTGTCCAGCACCCGCAGCTCGCCGTATTTCTCGTAGAGGTCCTTGGTCACCTTGTAGGAGCCGCCGTACTGGCCGACGTCCTCGCCCATCACGCAGACATGGGGATCGCGGGCCATCTCTTCATCGATGGCCTCGCGCAGGGCGTTGAAGAGAAGCGTCTCTGCCACAGCGGGAAGGCGATTCCGGCACAAGACCGGTGGTGCCGCCAACTTATCTCAGCCGCCTGCAGCGAAGGTGGCCAGCAGCAGCACCGAGAGCAGCATGCCCGGCGAGAGCAGCAACACCAGCAATTCCAGGTCGTGGGCGGTCATGGCCGGCGGCAACGCGCCCCTGCAGGCTAGGGAGTTTCTTCGGCCTGTCTCCAACCCGGCATCAGACTGCGGATGAAGGTGAGGAAGAGCCCCAGGCCCACAAAGGCAAAGGTGAAGGTGGCCAGGAAGGTCATCCCCACGAACAGGGTTTTAAGGAACGTGGCGATGCTCTGGGCAAAGCGCACGTCGTAGTGGGGGGGATGCTCGGCGTAGTAGCCCACCACCCGGTAGGAGAGCTGCAGGGCACCCCAGCCCAGGCCGAAGCTGGTGAGCGAGCCCGTGAGAAAACTGAGCGGCCCCTTGCGCTGCCGCGGGGGGGTGCTGGCAGGTTCGCGGGCGGTTTCACTCGCGGTTTCGCTGGCTTCGCTCACGGCAGCGGCACGGGACGGGAGGTCATTCCAGGGTGACACCACAGCCTGTGCAACGGCAGCACCAGGCCTCAAAGCCGGCGGCCGCCAGCTCCGCCGCCAGCTGGGTGTGGGCGGCAGCGGAGGCTTCAGCGTTGGGGAACAGGGCAAACAGGCTGGGGCCCGAGCCACTCATGGCCACCGCCAGGGCGCCGGTGGCCTGGCGCAACAGAGCCAGACCCTCCCGCACACTGGCCACCTCCGGCTCCACCACCGCCTGCAGGTCGTTGCGGATGGGGGGCAGCTCGGCCTGGCCGCGCAGCCCGGCCAACAGGGGCCCCGTGCGCAGGACTTCGCGGCGCTGCTCGAATTCAGTCTCCGCCTCGAGATAGAAGTCGCTGCGTAACTCCCGGCAGCGGCCGTAGGCCCAGGGGGTGGACACACTCGCCTGGGGATGCTTGATCAGCAGCACCCCCAGGGCCGGTGCCGCCTCCAGCCCGGCCGGTTCAAGCTGCTCGCCCCGACCGAAACAGAGCTGGGTGCCCCCCGCGATGCAGAAGGGCATATCGGAGCCGAGTTCAGCCGCCATGGCGTGCAGCTGGGCGCTACTGAAGCCACAGCCCCAGAGGTGATTGAGCCCCACCAGGGCCGCGGCGCCATTGCTCGAGCCCCCCGCCAGGCCGGCCCCGATGGGGATGCGCTTGCGCAGGTGGATGGCAGCCCCCAGCTCTGGCAGGCCCACCCGGGCGCGCAGCAGCTCTCCGGCCTTCACCACCAGATTGCTGCCATCGGTGGGCAGATCCTGCCGGTCGCACGTGAGGCTGATGGCACCATCCGCGGTGGGACGAATGCTGAGCTGATCGGCCAGGTCGAGGGTTTGCATCACCATCGCCAGCTCGTGGAAGCCATCGGGCCGCAGGCCGAGCACCTCCAGATGCAGGTTGATCTTGGCGGGGGCGCTGACCAGCAGCTCAGCCATGGCTTCAGGCATCAGGCAGTGAGCCGATTCAAACCCGCCGCCAGGCTCACCCAGGCCAACGGCGCCACCTCCTGGGGCCGCTGCTGCAGGGTGATGCCCGCCTCCAGAGCCAGGGCCTCCAGCTGATCGGCCGGCAGCAAGCCCATCAGGGTGTTGCGCAGCATCTTGCGGCGGGCCGCAAAGCAGCGGCGCAGCAACTGCTCCACCGTGCGGGCCAGGCCTGGCTCCAGCCGCTGCTCCGGTGGCAGGGGGTCCAGGGCCACCACTTCGCTCATCACCTTGGGCGGTGGCTGGAAGCAGCGGGGGGGCACGGGGCACACCGTGGCGCAGTGGGCCAGCAGCTGCATGCGCACGCTCAGGGCCGAGAAGGCACTGCTGCCCGGTTTGGCCCGGATCCGTTCCCCCACCTCCTGCTGCACCAGCAGCACCAGGCGCTGGTAGGGCTCGGCCACGGGCCTGTCCAGCCGCCCCACCAGCCGCTCCAGCAGCGGGCCTGTGATGTTGTAGGGGATGTTGGCCACCACCTTGCGGGCCTGGGGCAGCGCCACCGCCAGGACGTCGCCCTCCGTGAGTTCAAACCGGGGATCAGCGCCGAAGCGCTCGCGCAGGCCAGCCACCAGATCCCGATCGAGCTCCACCGCCCTCACCGCCGCCGCCGGCGAGGCCAGCAACCGCTCGGTGAGGGCCCCGCGCCCCGGCCCCACCTCGAGCACGGTGTCCGTGGGCTGAAGTTCAGCGGCGGCCAGGATCTTGCCCAGCACGAATTCATCCCTGAGCCAGTGCTGGCCAAAGCGTTTGCGAGTGCGGTGGGCCGCAAAGGTCATCGAATCGGGCGCACACGGGCCACCCTCCACATTGCCGGGCCGCCCGGCCGGGCATAAACAGAGGCGCCCCCCCCCTGCCGTTTCCCCATGGCCCTCGGCCGTTGTTCTGTGCTGCTCGGCGCCCTGCTGCTGGCGCTGCTGCTCGGGCTATTGCCGCTGCTGAGGGCGCTGCTGCGGCCTGGACACCGTTGCCAGGGACAGAGGGAGGAGCGGCGGCGGCGGCCGCCCGGGCTTGCAGAGCGTCGGCCGCTCCAGGGCCCCCGCGATCTGCAGCCTCGCGCCCTCGGCCGC
>CALJTZ010000280.1 GCA_937975655.1 uncultured Synechococcus sp.
TAACTTATATAATGTTTCACGCTCTTTCTTAGAATTTTTCTTGAAGGTTGAGGCCCCCTTAGGTTTGATTATATCGACTGATTGATCTATATTCATCTGAAGCAGAGATGGGGGGGGGGTGATCGTAGTTTTTTTTTGAAAAAGTTTTCTATGGGGATAAAGGGACTTGAACCCTTAAGATTATAATAATCGGCGGATTTTAAGTCCGCTGCGTCTACCAATTCCGCCATGCTCCCAGGCGCCGGAAGCAAGGTTGCCCAGCCTTCCAGGCGCCCATCCTAGATTTGGAGCACGATCTGATCCGGCACCGTGCCCCTGCCAGGTTTTCTCAGCTCCATCTCCGTGGACACGCTGCTGGTGCTGGGGGCTTACGCAGCCCTGGGCTTTGCCTACCTGGTGGCGGTGCCCCTGGCCCTGATGGCTTGGATGACCAAGCGCTGGACCACCATGGGCAAGATCGAACGCACGGGTGTGTACGGCCTGGTGTTCCTGTTCTTTCCCGGCCTGATCCTGTTCGCTCCCTTCATCAACCTGCGCATGGCCGGGCAGGGCCAGGGTTGATGGCGGCAGAGTCAGGCACTGGTGGCTCCGGCATCACCCGGGCCAAGGCCCTAATCCTGGGCGTCGGCATCTTTGCGGTAGGGGGCCTGGGCTACTGGGCCTTTGCGGCCGCTGGTTTTGAGGGGTTTTCAGCCGGCATCGCCGCCCAGGCTGTGCTGGTTCTGATTGTTCTGGGCTGGACAGGTTCCTACCTGTTCCGCGTGGTGACAGGCAACATGACCTACATGCAGCAGCGGCGCCGCTACCGGGATGCCTACGACTCCGCCACGGAGGAGGAACTGCAGAAGCGCTTCGAGGCCCTGCCCCCTGCCGAGCAGGAAAGACTGCTGCGGGAGCTGGGCCAACTGGATGACAACTCCCAGGGCTGAGGCCTCTGCCGACACCCAGCGACCCCATAGGCTCGTGGCACTGCAAGCCCCGCCGGCCCGATGACCGCTGCCGTGACCACCCCGATCCAGCAGCGCTTCGAGCACCTCAAGAGCCAGGGGCGTTGCGCCCTGATGCCGTTCCTGATGGCAGGGGATCCCGACCTGCTGCACACCCGTTCCACCCTGCTGGCCCTGGAAGCCGCCGGGGCGGACATGATTGAGCTGGGTATCCCCTACAGCGACCCCCTGGCCGACGGTCCTGTGATTCAGGCGGCCGCCAGCCGAGCCCTGGCGGCCGCCACCACCCCCGGCAAAGTGCTGGAGATGCTCAGCAGCCTGAAAGGGGAACTGGGCATTCCGGTGATCCTGTTCACCTACAGCAACCCCCTACTGAATCGGGGCATGGAAACCTTCTGCCGCGAGGCCGCTGCCGCTGGGGCCGCAGGCCTGGTGGTGCCGGATCTGCCCCTGGAAGAAGCCGAGAAGCTCTCCGCCATCGCAACCGCCCACGGCATCGACCTGGTGCTGCTGGTGGCCCCCACCACTCCGGGCGAGCGCATGGGCCGCATCGCCGCCGCCAGTCGCGGCTTCACCTATCTGGTGAGTGTCACTGGGGTAACAGGCGTGCGCACCACCATCGAGAACCGTGTGGGCGGCCTGGTGCAGCAGCTCAAGGCCATGGGACCCACCCCAGTGGCTGTGGGCTTTGGCATCTCCGGCCCCGATCAGGCTCGCCAGGTGCGGGACTGGGGGGCCGACGGGGCCATCGTGGGCAGTGCCCTGGTGAAGGTGATGGCGGAAGCCCATGGTCAGGAAACGGATGTGGCCGCCGCTGCTGGCCAGTTCTGCGGCCAACTGCGTCATGCCCTCGACGCCTGAGCAACTGTTTGGGGCCGTAGCCCGCAACTACGCCAGCCATCGGCTCACCTACCCCCCTGCCTTCTTCGCCGCCTTCGCCGAGCGCTGTGGTGGCCTTGAGTTGGTGTGGGATTGCGGCTGCGGCAACGGCCAGGCCTCCCTGGCCCTAGCCGAGCACTTCGCCCGGGTGATCGCCACCGATGCCAGTGCTGCCCAGCTGGAGGAAGCCTTCAAGCACCCACAGGTCCACTACCGCTGCGCCCCGGCTGTAGCCAGCGGCCTGGCGGACGCCAGCGTGGATGGGGTGCTGGTGGCGGCTGCCGTGCACTGGTTTGCCGGGGAGGGCTTCAATGCCGAGGTGCGGCGGGTGGCCAGGCCCGGTGCCGCCATGGCCTGGATCGGCTACCTGCCCCTGCAGCTGGCGGAGCCCCGCCTGCAGAGCGTTGTGGACCGGTTTTACAGCGTTGATCTCGCGGCCTGGTGGCCTCCCCAACGCCGCTGGGTGGACCAGTCCTACGCCGGACTGCCCTTCCCCGGCGAGGAATGGCCGTTCCCTGCCGACCTGTGGATTGAACGCCACTGGACCCTGGCAGCCTTGCTGGGTTATCTGGGCACCTGGTCGGCTGTGCAGGCGGCGCGGGAAACCGGAGTGGATCCATTGGCGACCCTGGCCGCGGAGCTGGCCCCCCTCTGGCCGGGCGGCGATGCCGCCACGGTGCTGGTGCGCTGGCCCTTCATGGGGCGCTGGGGACTGGTGGGCCCCTGACGGCTCAGCGATGGCGGCACCAGCCCCAACTCTCACGGTTGATCAACAACCCGATCAACACCATCACCGCCATCAGGAACACCTGATCGGCCCGGGAATCGGGGATCAAGATGTCCACCACCAGGTGAGCCCCATTGGTGAGGGAATACACGATGCCCAGGCCCAGCTGAAACCGGCGCCAGCCCCGCCATCCGGTGGCACTGGTGTCGGCGTAGGTGTTCAACACCATGGCCGCCAGGGGGATCATGAAATAGAGCAACATCGCCCAGAACACGATCGGTAGACGTTCCACCGCCACATGGCTCTCAATTTCGGGAGAGAGTCCGTGGAACAGCGGCATCAGGCCCAGATCCGTGTGAAACAGCATCGCCAGGAACCAGGCCAGCCAGAGAACCTGCAACCGCCTGAGGTGATGGTGAGCCGTTGCCATGGGCATGCCGTTCTGGACGCAGCATCACGATCTTGATCAGGGCCCACACCGTTGACGGGCCCAGGCGCTAAGACTTGGTTCACCACACCCATCCCGGCCATGGCCCGTGCCCTGAAGGCGGTCGTCTCCATTGCCATCGGCGTTGGGGCCCTCTCAGCCCTGCTTCCCGCCGCTGGCCACGCCGGCAGCTCCCGTTACACCTCCGGCGTCTCCGAGGTGGATGCCTGCAATCAGGCGCAGTACCTGATGCCCGCTGGCGCCGTGCTGCAAGGCTTTCAACTGGGCACATCCACCCGCCAGGGCATCACCAGCTTCAGCTGCCAGGTGCGCTGGAGCGACAGGCCAGGCGCCCAACCCACCCAGCGGCCCATCCTGTTCCCCAACCGCGTTGCCGTGCCGTTCTTCTCGCTTTGAGCCAGTAGGTTGAGCCGCGATCTGCGCTGACACAGCCATGCGTTTCGTGCTCTGGGGCACCTACTGCGACAACGCCCTTGAGAAGCGCACTCCCTACCGAGAGGAGCACCTGGCCGGTCTGCAGCAGCAGAAGGATGCGGGCATTCTCGTGACCCTCGGTCCCACCGAGGGCAGCACCCACGTGTTCGGCATCTACGAGGCCGAGAGCCAACAGCAGGTGGAAGACCTGCTCAAGGCCGACGTGTACTGGCGCAACGGCATCTGGACGGAGATCCAGGTGTACCCCTGGATCCAGGCCTTCTGACGCGGACCAGAGCCACAAAAAAAGAGCGGGGTTGCCCCCGCTCTGAGCTGATTCAGCTGACCAGGGTGATCACCAGAGGCCGCGGATGGGCTCGGGAGCCGGAGCGGGAGCAGGCTCGGGGGCCGGTGCAGGAGCGGGGGCGGGGGCGGGTTCAACCACCGCCACAGGGGCCGGATCGGCGCCGAAGCGGAAGCGGGCGCCCACCTTGGCGCCCCAGCTGTTGAAGGAGCCGAAGTCCACGTCACCAGCGGTGACAGAGGAAGCACCCTGGTACACGCCCTCCACGAACACATCGGTGGAACGGCTCACCACGTAGCTCACGCCCAGCTTGGCCTGCCAGCCAAAGGCGCTGTGGTTGCCGCCACCGCTGTTCTCACCCTCCAGGTCGATGTTGGGGGTGCCGAGGTTGGTCCAGCCGATGCCACCACCCACATAGGGAACCCAGGCGCTGCCGGTGGGGATATCCCAGTAGGCGCTCACGAGCACATCGTTCTTGTTCACGATGCCGCTGGCGTCGAGATCCACGTTGCGGATGCGACCACCGTTGAAGTCAACGTCGACATCATTGACGTCATTCACGCTGGCACGGCTGTAGCCGTAGGTGAGCTCAGCACGCCAGGCGCCGAAGTCGTAGCCGATACCGATATCACCAGAGAAGCCGCCGCCATAGCCGACGTTGCCATCCACCTCGAAATCATCGAAGTTCCTGAAGTTGTTGGCATCGCGGTTGAAGCTGTTGCCAGAGGGCCACTGGGCGCCCAGACCGATGGTGCCGTAGAAACCCGTGCCCTGTTCGTAGCGGACCGGCTCGGGAACGTAGGACTGGGCGATTTGTGGATCAGCAGCCAGAGAGGGTGCAGCGCCGAATGCGGTGCCGGCGCCAAGCAGCAGAGCCGCGAAAAGGGTGCGTTTCATGTCGGGGAGAAGATCCTGAACCCTTGTACGCAGCTCGCTCGAACCTGGAGCGGCCCGGGGATCCAAAAAAAATCCTGACCACCGGCACCCCTTTATGGTTTCGGCCAATCAGCCAGGGCCTGCTGCCACACCCAGGCCGCCACATCCCTGCTGCCATCGTCTCCGAGAACGGAGCCATAGCCGCTCATCTGGCCGCGACCAGCCGTGGCAATGGCGGCGATCGCCTCCTCGGAGGCCAGCCCCTGCCGCTCCAATGCCTTGAGCTGCAGCGTTTTGCCGCGGCGAATGATGTTGCCGCCGTTCACATGGCACCCGGCGCAGTGAAGCTCGAACAGCTGGGCTCCGTGCCCCAGGTCGACAGCGTTGGCCTCGGCCCAGGCCGGACGCGGCCAGAACAGCAGCAGCAATGCGGCTAGCAGCAGCAGCCCCCGCAGCAGGCCCAGGGCCAGGGGGTGCCCCTCACTCCAGGGCTTGAGGCTGATGGCCATGGGAACAGCGGCGCAG
Organism: uncultured Synechococcus sp.; assembly: GCA_937975655.1. Lineage (GTDB taxonomy): Bacteria > Cyanobacteriota > Cyanobacteriia > PCC-6307 > Cyanobiaceae > Vulcanococcus. The sequence goes on from CALJTZ010000280.1 coordinate 5,121, forward strand.
GATTGTGGGGGAAGTCTGATGCTCGCCAGGCCTGCGCCGACGCGCTGGAATAGAGGCGTCTTCACCCACCTGCATGCTGTCGTTTCTGCACAGTGCCGACTGGCAGATCGGCAAGCCCTATGCCCGGGTGAAGGACCCCGATAAGCGAGCCCGGTTGCGCCAGGTGCGGCTGGAAGCCATCGCGGCCATCGGCCGCCACGCCCAGGGCCGCCAGGCGGCTTTTGTGCTGGTGGCCGGTGATCTGTTCGACTCGCCCACCCCCAGCAGCAGCGATGTGAGCGCCGTGTGCCAGGCCATCGGCAACCTGGCACTGCCGGTGCTGGTGATCCCCGGCAACCACGACCACGGCGCCCCCGGCAGCGTGTGGCACAGCAGCTTCTTCCGCAGCGAACAGCAACGGCGGGCCCCGAACCTGCAGGTGCTGCTGAACCGCCAGGTTCTGGAGCTGGAGCACGCCATCGTGCTGCCCTGCCCGCTGCTACGCCGCAGCGACAGCGACGACCCCTGTGCCTGGCTGCGGCAGATCGCCTGGTCTGAGCTGCCCAAGAGCAAGCCGCGCCTGGTCCTCGCCCATGGCTCCGTGCATGGCTTCGGCGGCGCGGATCTCGATGCCGACGAGGAGAACCCGGCCGCCGCTAGCAATCGGCTGCAGCTCGATGACACGCTGCTGCAACACCTGGACTACGTGGCCCTCGGCGACTGGCACGGCATGAAGGCCGTGAACCCCAAAACCTGGTACAGCGGCACACCGGAACCCGATCGTTTCCCCCGCACCCCCGACTACCGCGGTAGCCAAGTGCTGGGGGTGCAGCTGGTGCGCGGCGGCCAGCCCGAGGTGGAGCCCCTCACCACCGGTCAGCTGGCCTGGCATCCCCTGCGCTTCCACTTCAGTGGCGATGACGACCTGGCCCGCCTGGAGCACCAACTGGATTGGTTGCTGGGACAGGAGCCAGGCCAGCACCTGCTGCTGCTGGAGGAGAGCGGCAGTCTGAGCCTCGAGGGCCATCGCCACTACGAGGCGCTGATCGAGCGCCTGGAGGCCCAGCTGCTGCGGCTCAAACGCCGGGGCCGCTGCCAGCAGGAACCAGGGTCCGAGGAACTGGCCGAGCTCACCGGTCGCCCCGGCGACCCCCTGATCGCCCGGGTGGCGGCAGACCTGCACAGCGCCCTGGAGGACGCCAACAGCAGCGGCAACGCGGACACCGCCGAGGTGCTGCGGCTGGCCCTCAGCGAGCTGCACCGCTGCGTGAGCCTGGGGAGCTGAGCGATGCGGTTGCTCTCCTGCCGGCTGCGCCAGGTGCGCCTACACCGAGACCTGGACCTGCAGTTCGGGCGGCGGTTCACCCTGATCGGCGGCCCCAACGAGGCCGGCAAAAGCACTGTGGTGGAGGCGCTGCACAAGGGGCTGTTCCTGCGCTCCACCGCCACCGGCCGCGGGGTGGAGGAGCTGCGCTCACGGCTCCACGCCGGCCTGCCGGAGGTGGAGATCCGCTTTGAGGCCGCGGGCCAAACCTGGCAACTGCGCAAGCGCTTTGCCGGCTCCAGCGGCACCTGCCAACTCAGCAACGGCTCAGGCCTGGCCCTCAATGGGGCCGCAGCCGAGGAGCACCTCGCCCAGCTGCTCGGGGTGGACGGCCCCGTGGAGGGCCGGCGCATCGCCCAGCTCCCCGAGCGCTGGGCCCATCTCTGGGTGCGGCAGGGGGAGGCCAGCAGCAACCCGATCGCCGGCCAGCAGAACCGCTACGACTTCGCCCGTCTGGTGGATCAACTGCAGCAACGGGGCGGCAGCGGCGCCATCGAGTCGGCGCTGGACCGGGCCGTGCTCGAGCAGCTGCAGGACCGGGTGGCGCTGCTGTTCACCGCCACCGGCCGGGTGAAGGCCGGCTCCCCCCTGGCGGAGGCCCAGCAGCGCGAACAAACCTGCCTCGAGCAGCTGGGCCAAGCCCAGCAGCGCCTCAGTGAGCTCGACACGGCGATGGAGCAACTGCGCCAGATCGGCGAACGGCTCCAGCGCATCGAGAGCAACGAACGGCCGGCCCTGCTGCAGCGGCTGGCCGCCCTGGCCCAGGGGGAACAACGCCGTCTGCAACTGCAGAACCAGCGGCAGCTAGCCCTGGCGGAGCGCGCACCCCTGCTCCAGCGCGCCGCAGGCCTGCGCCTCGCCCAGCGGCAGCGGCAGGACTGGCAGCAGCAACAGACCCTCCAACTGGCTGAACAACAGCGCCAGAGCCAGCAGCTGGAGCACCTACTGGCGGAACAGGCGGCCCTACAGACCCGCCTGGAGGAGCAACGCCAACAGCGCCAGCGGCTGGACAGCCAGCGCCAGCAGCAGCAGCAGCGCCAGGAGCTGGCCCAACTGCG
>CALJTZ010000281.1 GCA_937975655.1 uncultured Synechococcus sp.
CGAGATAGTACAAGGTGACTGGAGTTCAGACGTGTGCTCTTCCGATCTCGATGCCGCCATCGGCCGGGCGGCCCATCAGCTGGGTTGGTCGTCTCTGGTGATGCCGGCCCAGTGGCAGCGCCACGGCCGGGCCGCCGGGCCGATCCGCAATCGGGAGCTGCTGCTGCAGGCCATTGCCCGGGCGGTGGCGCATACCTCCCCGGGCTCGATCGCCTCGGTGCTGGTGGTGGCGTTCCCCGGCGGCCGCGGCACCGCCTCGCTGGTGCAGCAGGCCCGCCGGATTGCTTCCCGCTCCCCGGTTCCGATCTCCGTGGCAGAGGTCAGCCCCTCGGCCGGGCTCTGGGCCGTTCCTGCCTCCGCCCGCTCCTGAAGCCTTCCGCGCCATAGGGCGCGCCGTTCTGTCTCAGATCCATTCATTCCCCCACACCCTCATGGCTGTTCTCACCCCCATCCCCTCCTCCGCTGCGGTCGTCGAGTCGCCCCCGTCAGCGGCAGGTCCGGCCTGCTCCTTGCTGCGTTCCGGCTCCCTCTGGCAGCTGGGGATCGAGGCCCAGGAACTCACCACCGCCATCGGCCAGCTGGCCCAGCAGCTGGAAACCGATGACCCCGAACAGCGGGCCCTGGCCCTCGCTGAGCTGGAAGCTGCCCTCCTGGCAGAAGAGGGCAACAAGGAAGCGCTTGCTGCCAAGGCCGATGCCACCTGCTGGGTGATCGAGCACCTGCGCGGCCAGGCCGCCTACCGCCAGCAGCAGGCCAAGCGCCTCAGCAATCTGGCCCGCGGCGATGCCGGCCGGGCCGATGCGCTGGAGGAGTCGCTGGTGTTTGTCCTCACCCAGCTGCAGCCGGCGGCCACACGCTTCTCCTTCCCCGATCACGAGCTCAGCAGCCGCAAATCCCAGGCGGTGGTGATCGACAACGAAGAGGCTCTCGATCCCGAATGGCTCGCCGTCAAAACCACCACCCAGCCGGATAAGGCCGCCATTAAGGAAGCCCTCAAGGCCGGCCGCCAGATCGCCGGCGCCCAGCTCCTCTCCCGCCGCTCCTGGCGCATCCACTGAGGGGGAAGAGCCCCCTTTCACATGGGTTCGTTTCAGGCGCGGGCCCACACCCCTTCCACCCAAATCCCTTCTCACATCGCAGCATTCCCATGGCCACCGCTGTCTTCTCCGCCGAGCAGATCGCTGCCCTTTCCGCTCCACTCGATCGCGCCAAGGTCCAGACCCGCAGCCAGGCCGGCCGCTCCTTGGCCTACCTGGAGGGTTGGCAAGCGATCGCAGAAGCCAACCGCATCTTTGGCTTTGATGGCTGGCAGCGTGAAACCATCACCGTGCAGTGTGTCTCTGAGCGTGAGCGCACCCTGGGCAGCAGCAGTCGTGCCGGCTGGGGTGTCACCTACACCGCCCGGGTGCGCATCTCTGTCGGCGATGAATCAGGGGGCCAAGTCATCCGCGAGGGCAGCGGTGCTGGCCACGGCATCGATGTGGACCTCGGACAGGCCCATGAATCGGCCCTCAAGGAAGCCGAGACCGACGCCATGAAGCGGGCGCTGATGACCTTTGGTAATCCATTCGGCCTGGCTCTCTACGACAAGCAGCAGCGGGAGGTCACAAGTTCAACTGCTCCCACGCCAGCCCGCCACGCACCGGCGCCTCAGCGCAACAGCACCGCTGCCGAGCCCACGGCAGAGGTAGGCCTGGAGCCCCTCGATCCCGCCACCGTCCAGCAGATCCTGGCCACCGTCCGTGGCCTGCCCCGTCCTGCTCTGGAAGGGTTCACCAAGGCGTTCCGCAAACGCTTTCAGGTGCCGGACGATGCGGCTTCGATTGCCGATCGGATCTGCCAGCGGCGCCACCACGACTGGATCGAAGCGTTTCTGGTGTCGCACCGATCGGTGCGCTCAGCAGAGCACCGCCAACCTGTCCCCGCATGAACCTCAGCGCTGCAGCAACCAGCGCAGCAGCGACAGGCCGATGATCAGCCCGATGCCGGCGTTCCAGAGCCAGGACGGGCGCTCGGCCAATCGCTGCAACCAGGGAGGCAGTCGATCGCCCCAGCGTTCCAGCGCCAGCACCGCCAGCAGCAGCAGGACCAGGGGGATGCCGATGGCCAGAACAAGCTCGTGGAGCAACGGCACCTCTTCTCTGCCTGAACGGTATCCAGCCCCGAGGACCACGGCACCCAAGCCCGTTGAGCCGTGCTGGTACAAGCGCACGCATTGACCATGGGTTATGGGTGCCCCTATCCCCGACCCGCAGCACTGAATGCCCGGCTCGATCTCCCGATCGAGGAGTGGCCCTACCTCGATGACAGCACCCTGCTTAAAACCCGCAACCGCAAGGTCTGCATGACCTGCCACTGGTTCAGGCACCACGCCGGGGTGAACTGCATCCCGCTGCTCACCTGTCAGCTGCACCAGGGGTTGATCGCCCATGGCGAGCACCTCACCAGCCGCTGCCAAGGCTGGACTGACGACCTGGCGCGTCAGAACGGCTGGGCGCCAGATGTGACCTGAGCGACCCATGCACCCCCTGCGCTGTCACCGGCAAGCGGCCTTCCTTATTGCCTTGGCCTGTTAGCGCCTAAGCAGGCCAAAGGTTGATCCAATCGGAAACCGCCTTCCGTCGCCGCAACGACAAGCAGGCTGGTCCGCCATCACCAACACTGGCTTCGCTGAGAGAGCACTTCCCGCGTCCATGGTCTTCGCCTCGCCTCGCGCCTACATGCTGCTGTCGACGGCAGCAGCGGTCGCGACGATCGTGCTGAAAACGCTGGCCTGGCGCCTGACCGGGTCGGTGGGCCTGCTCTCCGATGCCATGGAGTCGGGCGTGAACCTTGTCGCAGCCCTTGGCGCGATCTGGGCGCTCACCCTGGCGGCCAAACCTGCCGATCGCAGCCACCCCTACGGCCACTTCAAGGCCGAATACTTCTCGAGCGGCCTGGAAAGTGTGCTGATCGTTGTGGCGGCTCTCGCCATCATGCATACCGCCATCGGCCGCCTGCAGCAGCCCCAACCGCTGGAGCAGCTGGGCATCGGCCTGGCCATCTCCCTGCTGGCAACCGCTCTGAATGGTCTAGGGAATCTCTGGGCAACAGGTGTATGAGCAGCCGCTGAGAGCAGCAATGCTGGTATTGGCCTGGATCTGTCTCTGAGACCATGCCTTGGCGGCTCTATGGGCTTATTCTCAGCCTTGTTTGGCTGATTGTTGTGGCTTAATCAGTGCGTTTAGACACACCATCCTCACGCTCAGATTGCTGCAAGTAACTGCCGCCGCGCCAGGAACAGATTCGTCAAGGCTGCCAGCACATTCATCTTGCAGCGATTCTTGGTCATGCCCCTCAGCTTGGTCTTCTGAAAGCCAAACTGCTGCTTGATCACCCTGAATGGGTGCTCCACTTTTGAGCGGATGTGAGCCTTGGCGGTTTCGATCAGATCCTGCAGCCTTCCATCAGGTGTGCCTGGAAGGACCCTGCGTTTGCCGGGTCGCATCGCCACCCTAAATTTCGTTGTCTTGCCTGCCATCTCAGGTCTCCTGGCGATGCCCTTGTAGCCGGCGTCGCCGTAGACCACCTCCTCATCGCCATGCAGCAGCTCAGCAGCCGGGGTGAGGTCGTGCACATTGGCAGCCGTGGTGACGACCGAGTGGATCAGGCCGGAGTCCTTATCGACGCCGATATGGACTTTCATCCCGTAGTACCACTGGTTGCCTTTCTTGGTCTGGTGCATCTCCGGATCCCGCTTCCCCTCTTTGTTCTTGGTGGAGCTGGGCGCCGCGATCAAGGTGGCATCGACGATCGTGCCCTGCCGCATCGTCATGCCCCGAGCGCTGAGGTGGGTTTTGACGGTCTCAAAGATCTGCTCGCCCAGCTTGTGCTTCTCCAGCAGGTGGCGGAAGGTCAGGATCGTCGTCTCATCAGGGATCCGGTCACTGATCAGCTCGATGCCAGCAAAACGGCGCATGGTGGGCACCTCGATCAGGGCCTCTTCCATCGCCGGGTCGCTGAGCGAATACCACTGCT
>CALJTZ010000282.1 GCA_937975655.1 uncultured Synechococcus sp.
TACAGTAACGAGACCGATCCCCTGGCAGAGAGGACCGCGCCTCCATGGCCCAACGCACCCGACTGGGAGACCTGTTGCGTCCCCTGAATTCTGAATACGGCAAGGTTGTTCCTGGCTGGGGCACCACTCCTGTGATGGGCGTGTTCATGGCCCTGTTCCTGGTGTTCCTGCTGGTGATCCTGCAGCTGTACAACAAGTCGCTGCTGCTCGACGGCATCACCGTGAACTGGAACGGCATCGGCTGATCCCATGAACATCTTTGGGATCGGACTGCCCGAAATGGCGGTCATTGCTGCCATTGGGCTGCTGGTGTTCGGTCCCAAGCGATTGCCTGAGCTGGGCAAAACCCTGGGCCGCACGCTCAAGGGCTTCCAGTCAGCGTCCAAGGAGTTCGAGCAGGAATTCCGCAAGGTTGTCGACACCGTTGAGACCGAGGTGGCTTCAGAGCAGCCGGTCAAGGCGCTTGAGCCCGCCTCCAGCGACGACGCCAAGGCGGGCTGAGCCCGTCTGTTTTTCATGCCCGTGCCGCCGGCCGCACCTCTGCAGTTGCTTGTCGGCCTGGGCAATCCCGGCGACAAGTACGCCGGGACGCGGCACAACGTGGGCTTCATGGCCTTGGAGCGCCTGGCCTCCCGTCAGGGTGTGGCCTTCAAGGCCCAGACCAAGCTCCACGGTCTGCTGGCCGAAGTGGGCCATGGCCCAAGCCGTCTGCGCCTGCTGATGCCGCAGACCTACATGAACGAGAGCGGTCGTTCGATTCGCGCGGCCCTGGACTGGTTTCGTCTGGAGCCCAGCCAGATGCTGATCCTGGTGGACGACATGGATCTGCCCCTCGGGCGGCTGCGGCTGCGGGCCTCCGGAGGGGCCGGCGGGCACAACGGCCTGCGCAGCACCATCACCCATCTGGGTGGTCAGGAGTTTCCGCGGTTGCGCATCGGCATTGGCGCCCCGGGGCTCAATCCGGTGGAGCGCAAGCAGCGCACCGTGTCCCACGTGTTGGGCCGTTTTGCTGCGAGCGAGCAACCGATCCTCGAGGAGGTGCTCGATGAGGTGCTGGCGGGCGTGGATCTGATCGCGCGGCTGGGGATGGAGCGCGCTGGGAATCGCCTCAATGGCTTTGTGGCCCCCACGGCCGCCAAGCTCGCGGATGTGCCGGCATGAGTCGCTTGCCGGCCACCACCGCGCAGTTGCGGGTGCTGCACCAGAGCTTCAGCCAGCGGCTGTTGGAGGGGGAGGTGGTGGCCGGTGGCTTCCAGTGGACCTTCAGCTGGTTTTTCGATCGCGGGGAGTTGCAGGTGGAGCCCTCCCTGGGTCGCGCCCTGATCCAGGACGCGTTGCTGCGTTTTCTGCTCAAGGCCGACTACCAACTGGAGCCCGGTGGCGATTACGCCTTCACCGTGCGGGCCAAGTTCTGACCAGGGTGCGGCTCAGTTCCCGCTTGAGGTGCCGCTCCAGCAGCAGCTGCGCCACCACGTCGTCCCAGTCGCGCGGGGGCAGGCGCAGGCCCCTGGGCAGCAGCCGTTGCCAGAGATTCGGAGGTTCCAGTTCCCAGTAGCGCTGGCGAGCCTCCAGGGTGGTGCCCCGTTCCGGCACCAGGATCACCGCTGCGCCCAGCTCAGCGAGCCGTTGCTGCCAGGCCCCGCTGCCCGTGCCATCTCCCAGGATCACGGCCTGCAGGGGGCTGCGCTGTTGCCAGTGCTGCAGCTGCTGCCAGCAGTGGTCGGGGGGCAGCACAGCGGCCTCCACGATGCTGGTGGCCTCGGTATTGCTGAGCACCAGGCCGCATTTGCTGCGCCCCGGGTCCAGGGCTGCCCAGGGCCCCCGGCCCGCGCTGTTGGTTCCACGGGGCAGCGCTGTGGTCAATTCCGTCCGGGCCCCGCCGTGGCCGGGGTCTGCATGGCCCGGATCTCCACCACCACCGGATCGGCAATGTCGCTGTTGCGGAGAGAGATCGCTTCCAGCCGCACGGATTGCCCAGCGGGGCGGTTGCTCAAGGCGCTGCCGAGCTGATTGAAGCGGGTGGCATCAAATTGGAGCCCATCGGCGAGGGAGCCCTGCCGCTGGGCTTTGGTGAAGGCCGCTGCCAGCAGCAGATTCAGGCGGCTGCGCACCTGTTCGGCGTTCAGTTCATCGCCTTCAAGCACGGTGGTGGCGAGTTGCTCACCGCTGCGGATCACCTGTCGGTTGGGGCGAACATCCGGAAAGGCCAGCACCTGTCGCTCACCCTTGAGCACGTTCGCAGCCGAGATCAGGCTCACCACCCAGGAGCCTTGCTTGCGCAGCACGGTTTCGAGCTTGGCGATATCGCTGCGTGGCACCAGCAGGATCTGGCGGTTGGGTTTTTCGCCGGGCAGCACGCGCTTGTAGGCCACCAGGTTCGCCTGCTGCAGCAGGGCCTGGATCACCTCCGGGGCCTGATTGGGGTTGTCGATGCGCACCTTGCCCGTGGTTAGAGGCTGGCCGCTGGTGATCACCACATCTCCCCGGCGCAGGGCGATCAGGTTGGTTTCTAGTTGCTCGAGTTCCTTGGCTCCTGCCGCGATCTTCTGGGTCACCTTGGCCAGCTCATCGCGGTTGCGCCGGATGTCGACATCCTTGGCGGCGATGTCGCCATTGAGGCGATCGCGTTCCTGCTCCAGCACCTTGCGCTGTTGCACTAGGGGCTGGAGTTCATTGCGCAGCCCCTGGGCCTGGCGCTCCACCAGGGCCAACTGGGTGCGGGCTTCGAGCCGGCCGCTGCGGGCCTGGCGTAGCTCGCCTTGGCTGCGGCTCAGTTCGGCGCGGCTCGTCTCCAGGGAGCGGCGGCTATCCCGCAGACGGCGCTCCAGTTGGTCGAGCTCGAACAGGCCCGTGCGCAAGCGCTCGCTCACCAGAAGCATCAGGCCGAGCGACATGGCGCTGATCAGGCTCCCGGTGAGCACCGTGATCAGCACGGCCGTCTTGCGCGGCCGCATGTTGAACAGGCTGAGGCGCGCCTTGCCAACGCGCGTGCCCAGGCGGTCGCCGAGGGTGGAGAGGATCCCCCCGAGCACCAGCAACGCCAGGATCAGCAGCCAGCCGGACACAGCAGAGGGCAGGGGTGTTTCAGTATCAACCTGCGCTGGTGGGCTTGCCGCATTCCATCGGCCAGCTGATCAGCTGAAGCGCTTGGCCAGGGCCAGGGGATCGAACACCGTGATCTTTTTGCGGTCGATCTGCACCAGGCCGGCATTGCGCAGGTCGCCCAGCAGGCGGGTGATCGTGACGCGGGTGGAGCCGATGGCCTCGGCAATGGCCTGGTGGGAGAGGCGCAGGTCGATCGTGATCCCCTCGCTGCTGGGCACGCCGAAATCGCGACACAGCACCAGCAGGAAACTCACCAGCCGCGAGCTCATGTCGCGGTGGGTGAGGGTTTCGATCATTGTTTCGGTCTGCAGGATGCGGGAGGAGAGTCCCTGCAGCATCAGCAGTCCCACGCTGGCGTCCTGCTCGATGGCCTTGCGCACCGAGGTTGCCGGTGCTGTCACCATCTCCACCCGCGTGAAGGCAATGGCGTGATAGAAGCGATCCGAGCGCTGGCCGGTGAGCAGCGACAGCACGCCAAACAGGCTGTTCTCCCGCAGCAGGGCCACGGTGATTTCCTCGCCGGATTCGTAGACGCGCGAGAGCCGAACAGCGCCCCGACGCAGCAGATACACCTTCTCGGCTGGATCGCCGGGAAAGAAGATCGTCTTGCCGCGTTCCACGGTCTCGGTGGTGCTGCCGTTCAGGCCCCGGATCACGTCCAGCAACGTGGCATTGCCGGACAGCGCACTGCCAGCCGCTGGAGTCAGTCCAGTGTTGCCGGTGGTTGGACTGGCGGAGTAACGGGTGAACCCGCGTGTGGCGCCGACCATAACGGCGGTGCAAGGTGAGCCGGACCCTAAGGATCGATTTGGGCCGGCCGTGTAACGGATGACACTAATTCGGGGCTTCGTCCAGGGCCAGCCGTTGGGCGCTCTGGAGCTGCTGCAAACCTGCTTCGGCCAGATCCAGCAGGGTGCCGAGTTGCTGGCGGGAAAAGGGTGCGCCTTCTGCCGTGCCCTGGATCTCCAGCAGTTGTTGCTGTCCGTCCATCACCACGTTGAGGTCCACCTCGGCACGGCTGTCCTCGCTGTAGTCGAGATCCAGCAGGCAGGCGCCGTCCACCACCCCCACCGACACGGCCGCCACTTGCTCGCGCAGGGGCGAGCTGTTCAGCACGCCGCGGGCCTCCAGGCGACGCAGGCCCAGGGCGAGGGCCACCCAGGCGCCGCTGATCGCGGCGGTGCGGGTGCCGGCATCGGCCTGCAGGACATCGCAGTCGATCTGCAGGGTCCGTTCCCCAAGGGCCTCGAGATCAAGGCAGGCCCGCAGGCTGCGGCTGATCAGCCGTTGGATCTCCTGGGTGCGGCCCGAGAGTTTCATCAGCTCCCGGGGCTGCCGGCTGGGGGTCGAGGCGGGCAGCAGCCGGTAGTCGGCGCTGAGCCAGCCCTTGCCGGAGCCCTGGCGCCACTTCGGAACACCCTCCTCCAGGCAGACACTGCAGATCACGGCTGTCCGGCCGGTGTGCACGGTCACCGAGCTGAGGGCGAAGCCCATCGGGTCCCACGCGAAGCGGGTCGGTCGCAGCTGTTCGGGCGAACGGCCGTCCCGCCGCAGGGTGGCATCGGTCATGGCTGGACTGGGCAGCGGGCTGCAGCGATGGTACGGGTGTTTCCACCACCCGTAGTGGCTGATGCTTGCCGAGCGGCTCGTCACCGCTACATTCAGGTTCCACCGCGCTGTTCAGCACACGGGATGACGGCCAGCCTGATCAAGCATCAGCCCAGGCCCAGCGCCGGCACCCTCCGGCCTGGAGTGCCCTCGCCCCATCGCAGCCTCAAGCTGGTGGCCCAGCAGGAGGGGTTGCTGCAGATCCACACGGCCCCCTTCCGTGGCAGTTTCAGCGGCGTGTTCAGCCAGGCCCTGCGCAGTGCTGGCCTGGGCAGCCGCGTGTTGATCACCCAGTTCCTCAAGGGTGGAGTGGATCAGGGTCTGGAGCGCAGCCTCTGGCTCTGTGGTCGGCTGCAATGGCTGCGGCCTGCGGTGGCGGGCTGTCTGGCGGATCCCGCCGGTGCGGATGGTGCCGCGGCTGCGGCCGTGGCTGAAGTGTGGAGCTACAGCCGGGAGCAGTTGCTGGCCGGTGAGCTCGATCAGTTGGTGCTGGATGAACTGGGCCTGGCTGTGGAGCTGGGGTATCTGCCCGCGGCCGAGGTGATGGCCACCCTGGAGAAGCGCCCCTCCCACGTGGATGTGATCCTCACAGGTCCCGCCATGCCCGCATCCCTGATGGCGATGGCCGATCAGGTGACGCAGTTGCGCCGAGGTTTCTGATGCTCAAGAACGACCGCTGGATCAATGAGCAGGCTGCTCAGGGCCTGTTGGAGCCCTTCCAGCCGAAGCTGGTGCGCCACCTGGATCCCGAGAACAGTGCCCAGCCGGTGCTGAGCTTTGGCTGCTCGTCCTATGGCTACGACCTCCGTCTGTCGGCCCAGGAGTTCCTGATCTTCCGGCATGTGCCGGGCACTGTGATGAACCCCAAGCGGTTCAATCCGGCCAACCTGGAGCCGGCACCCCTGCATGAAGATGAGGACGGTGCTTATTTCATTCTCCCCGCCCACTCCTATGGCCTGGGTGTGGCGCTGGAGAAGATGCGGGTGCCGGCGAATATCACCGTGATCTGCCTGGGCAAGAGCACCTATGCCCGCCTGGGCATCATCGTGAACACCACCCCCGC
>CALJTZ010000283.1 GCA_937975655.1 uncultured Synechococcus sp.
TCCTGTTTGCCTGCCAATCACTTCAGGCGGCAGAAATAGATCCGATCCTGGATAGCGCCGAACGTCATGTCCGCCTTCAGACACAAGGCCTTCCCGGGAAAATCGTCATTCGCATGGGGAAAATTGACACGACACGCCTGCCGCCCTGTGCTGTGGTGCTTGACCTGATGAGCAGCTGGGTGAGCCATCTGCCCGACGACCTCAGCCTCCAGACGGTGATCGGCCATGGCATGAACGCCGCGGAACTGGAGGCCAATCCCCGCCTCAGCCGCTACTGGGTGCAGAACCTCAATGAGGATCAAACCCTGCCCCTCGAGCCCAGCAGCGTGGATGCCGCCCTGATCGTGGCGGGCTGGCAATACCTGCAGCAGCCCGAAGCCGTGGCCGTGGAGTTGCTGCGGGTGCTGCGGCCCGGCGGCCAACTGATCGTGGCCTTCTCCAACCGCATGTTCGCCACCAAGGCACCTCAGGCCTGGCTGGAGGGCAGTGACCGGGATCGCCTCAGCGGCGTGGCCAAGGTGCTGCTCTGCCAGGGCTGGGAGCTGGATCAACTGCTCAGCGAGGACACCACGGCCGCCGGCCCCCTGGGCTGGATCGGCGGCAAGGGCGATCCCTTCTTTGCCGTGGTGGCCCGCAAACCAGCCGGCCGGGGCCATGGCTGAGGTGGCTGTGATCGGTGCCGGCGTGGGGGGCTGCGCCCTGGCGGCCCAGCTGCGCCGGCTGGGCTGGAACGGTTCGGTGCACCTGCTTGAGATGGGCCGGGGCCCCGGTGGCCGCGCCGCCACCCGCCGCTCCCGCCGCGATGGCGACCTGCGCATCAACCACGGCGCTCCCCTGTTCAACTGCACGGGGTCCACGCCACCGGCCCTGCTGCAGCCCCTGCGGGAGGGAGGCTGGATCGAACCCTGGAGCGGATCGATCCGCTGCCTCGATGGCGAGGGCCGCATCAGCGACGCCATTGGCGATCCCTTCAGCGATGGCAGCCTCTATCGCGGCCATGGGGGCATGGAGCAGCTCTGCCGCGGCCTGCTGCAGATCGCCGCCGATGCCACCCTGCACAGCGGCACCCTCGTGCGGCGGCTGCAGCCCCTGCCCGGCGGCGGCTGGCGTTTGCTGGGCAGCAGCAACGCGCTGTTGCTGGAGTGCCGCTGGCTGGTGCTCAGCGGCACGCTGCTGGCCCATCCCCGCGGGCCGGCCCTGTTCGGCTGGCCGGAGGTACCCCTGCAGGCTGCCGCGGCCCAGCGCTGCGACCCGGAGCTGCAGCGGGCCTGCACGGCCCTGGCGGCCATCGATGCCCAGGCCAGCAGCAATCTGCTCTTGGCCCTGCCGGCGGAGAGCGCCGCCCCCTGGCGAGCCCAACCCTTCCAACTGCTGCAGTGCAACCCCGCCGCCCAGGCCCGCTGGGGCCTGCGGCGGGTGTCGATCCAGCCGCTGGAGGCCGGGCGCTGCGCCGTGGTGGCGGAATCCAGCACCAGCTTTGCCGAAGAGGTCCAGGGCATCTATGGCTCCCGTTCCTCTGCGGCCCAGGTGATGGGGGCCCCTGCCGATCCCCAGGCCGAAGACGCCGTGATGGACACCCTGGAGCAGGCCCTGCAGGCCGCCCTCGGTCTGCCAACGACCGGGGCCGATCGCCAGCTGATGCGCTGGGGCGCCGCCTTCCCCCAGCCGCCGGGATTGCCCCCAGAGCTCAGCCTCTGCGCCGCCAGCCAGATCGGCTTCTGCGGCGACGCGATCGCCGGGCCGGGTTTCGGGCGGATCGAAGGGGCCCTGCGCAGCGCCGAGGCCCTGGCGGGCCACCTGCTGCAGCACCTGGGCAGCGGGCTCAGCTGAGCACCCGCAAATCCAGCTCGTCCAGCAGCGCCTTCTGGCGGGCCACGGGCACGAAGCTATGGGCCGCCATGGCCCCACTCACCGCCACCGGCGGCACGCCGATCCCCGGGAACGTGCCAGCCCCACAGAGCTGCAGGCCCTCAATCGGCGTGGTTCCCGCCGGAAAGGGCGCCTGATCCGCCCCCAGGGCGGGGCCATAGCTCCCCTGGTGCACCCGCAGATAGCGGCGGTGGGTCTTGGGAGTGCCCTGCAGTTCAAGTACGAGGCGCTCGGCCAGATCGGGCACCACCTGGGCAAACACCTGCTGGAACAGGCCACAGCGCTCCGCCTTGAGGGCCTCGTAGGCGGGGGTGCCGGGCTCGAGATCCCGCCACAGCGCCCAGGGCTCATTGGCGGGGGTGTAGGCGTGCAACATCTGATGGCCCGGCGGTGCCAGGGCTGGATCCAGCAGCGAGGGCATCGAGAACACCGCCATGTTGCGCTCGGCGCCGATCCCCCGCTGCCAATCCCCCACCCACACGTGGTGGATCGGCAGCGCCTCCAAGCCCTCCCCGCGCAAGCCCACATGCCAGTGCAGAAAGCTGGCGCAGGCGGGGGTATCGGCCTTCTGCTGACGCCAGCGCCGGGGCAGGGCCTCCGGCGGCAGCAGATCGAGGGTGTCCCACGGGCTGGCGTTGCTCACCACCCCCTGGCGGGCCCGCAGCT
>CALJTZ010000284.1 GCA_937975655.1 uncultured Synechococcus sp.
GCTTGAGGGCCTCGAGGGAGCTCTCCAGGTGCGCCTTCTGGCCGTAGCGCCAGCGGGTCACATCCTTCACCAGCTTGCGCAGGGTCTGGCTGGCGGGGGCGTTGCGCAGGGCTTCGGCCCCAGGGGCGGGGGGCAGCAACTCCGCCGGCGGCAACTCCGACGACTTGAGGGCCAGGCCCCCCAGCAGGATCGGAATCCCGTAGAAGATCGTGGGCAGGCTGAGGTTGGGGTTCTCGGTGGCGTAGCCGATCCAGCCGATAACGGAGAGAGCCGCGCCAGCCAGGGTGACTAGGCTGCCGGGGGAAGCGATGGAAAGCATGGCGCCATCTTCGGTGAACGGGGCGCAGGATCGTGATCCGGCCAGCCTGGAAACCGCCGAGCTGCTCGAGCAACTCAGTGCCGATCGCCTTTGGCTGCTGCAACAGATCGATGCCGGCCAGTGGCCCGAGCTGCGGCTGGATCTGGCCGCCCTGGAGCGGGAACTGGGACAACTGCTGGATCAGGCCAGCCAGACGCTGACCTGATCACTGGCGTGGGCTCAGAAGGGAATCTCGTCGTCCCCGTCCGGAAGGTCGGGCACCAGAGGCGAGGTGTTCCAGGTGGGTGGCTCCTGGGCCGCCATAGCCCGTGCCGCAGGTGCAGCGGCTGGAGCAGCAGCGCGAACCGGCGCCGGAGCCGCGGTCCTGGGCTGGCTCGCTGGCCCAGGCGTCGGGTGGCCAGTGGCCGTGGCTGCACCCAAGGGATGCAGGCGGGCCAGGGTGAACTCAGCCCGCTTCTCCTTCACCCCGTCCTGGCGGGTCACGGTGTTCATGCGCAGCCGTCCCTCCACCACCAGGCGCTGACCCACCTGAACGCGGTTCTGCAGGTCCTGGGCGAGGTTGCCCCAACCCACCACCTTGAGCTGGCCCGGGGGATCATCGGGGCGGAGGCCATCCATCTGCACGGCCATCTCCGCCACTGGAGTCTGGTTGTCCTGGGTGTAACGCACCTGGGGCGCCTCCAGCACCTCCACCTCCAGCAAGCAATGGTTCACAGGACCAGGCAACGGCAAGGGGCCACATCCTGATGCACCGCCCGCCTTTCGACCAGGGGGCCAGCGTTGCCGAGCCGGGGCGCATCTGGCTGATCAGCGGCACCGGTGAGGGTCCGCCCCTGGCGGACGCGCTGCTGCATCGCGGCTGGCAGCTGCGGGTGAGCGTGGTGGAGGCCAGTGCGGCCAGGGCCTACAGGCCGCAACCGGGCCTGGAGCTCTGCCCAGGAGCCCTCGCCGGCCCAGAGGCGATCGCCCGGATCCTGGAGGATCCACCGGGGTTTCGCTGGGTGGTGGATGCCACCCATCCCTTCGCCCGCCTGATCAGCGTGCAGCTGCGCCAGGCCTGCCAGGCCAGCGGTCAAAGCCTGCTGCGGCTGGAGCGGCCCCGCCTTGGCCCCAGCCCGCCAGCCCGCCCTGGCAGCCCCGTGCTGCTGGACGGCCTGGAGCCCCTGGCCCAGCTGGATCTACGCGGTGAGCGGTTGCTGCTGGCCATCGGTTCGCGGCACTTGGCAGGGGCCCTCGCCCGGAGCAATGCCACCGTCAACTTCGCCCGCATCCTCGACAACCCCACCAGCCTGCAATTGGCCCTGGCCGCCGGCTTACCGGATGGGCACCTGGCCTGCCTGCGGCCCGGTGATGGCCAGCTGGAACTGGCCCTGTGCCGCCATTGGCAGATCACCACGGTGTTGTGCCGGGAATCTGGAGGCCGCACGGAGCAGCTCTGGCGCCAGGTGAGCCAGGAGCTGGGGCTGCGGCTGCTG
>CALJTZ010000285.1 GCA_937975655.1 uncultured Synechococcus sp.
GTCCGCCTTGTAGCGATCCAGCCCCTGTTGGCCGCCGCCACTGCCGGGGTGGGGCCGATCTCGAACCAGTCCGGGCCCACCGACACCTTGGCCCCCAGGCCCGCATGGCCGGTGGGGGCCACGCCGAAGGCGCGCGCGGTGGCTTCGGAGTGCAGGAAGTTCCGCAACCTGCCGCCCTCCAGCAGGGTGAGGCGCCGGGTGGGGGTGCCTTCGCCATCGAAGGCCGAGGCGCCGATATTGCCCGGGTGCAGGCCGTTGTCGTGGAGGTCGATGAAGGGCACCGCCAGCTGTTCGCCGATCGCGTCACGGTTGCTGAGGCTCACGCCGTCGAGCACAGCTCGACCGTTGAACAGGCTGCTGAAGGCACCGATCAGATCGAGGAAGGCCTCGGGACTGAACACGCAGGTGTAGCGCCCGGTTTCGATCGGTGCGTAGTCGAGGTGGCTGATGGTGCGCTCGGCGGCCTCGTCGATGCAGCCCGCGATGTCGAGTTCGCTGGCACCATAGGCAAGGCGTACGGCTCCTGAACTGCGCGGTTTGCGTCCGGCTTCCTCGGCCCTCGCATAGAGGTAGAGGCTGGCGGTGGTCAGGCGTTGCTGGCGGCAGGCACCGTCGCTGTTGAGGTAGAGGCGCTCGCTGCTGCGCTCGGCCAGGCCGTTGTACGGCACGGTGCCGATCGCGGTGTGGCGACTGAGCAGTTGTCGTTCTGCGTCCTTGAGGGTGTCCAGCAGCGTGAGGATGCCCTGGGGCTCGTGGATCGGTTGATCCAGGGATGCCACGGGAGCCGTGGCCAGCGGGGAGAAGGCGGGGGTGTCGTCGGCATTCCCGAAGGCGCTGGCATCGCGGGCGCCAGCCAGGGCCCGCTCCAGGCCCGCATCGGACAGATCGGAGGTGCTGGTGATGCCCACCAGGCCTGCATCGTTCCACACCCGCACGGTGATGGAGCTGCGCTGGGCGCCTTTCATCTGCTTGGCTTCGCCCCGATCCACCTGCACGGAGGTGTCGGTGCTGCAGGCGGCACCAAGGTCCCACTGGCGGATGCCGGCGTTGCTGGCGAGGTGCTCCAGCTTGCTGCGCAGCTGCTCAGCCTGGAGGCCAGCGTTGGTGGAGATGGTGGCTGTCATGCTCAGCGGCCCCCCACGGTGATCGAATCCACCTTGATGTGGGGTTGCCCCACGGTGACGAAAATACTCCCGCTCACAGAGCCGCAGAAGCCGGCCGCGAGCTCCAGGTCGTTGGCGCACATGGAGATGCGCGGCATCACCTCTTTGGCCTCCCCGATCAGCGTTGCACCCTTCACCGGCTTGGTGAGCTGACCGTTCTCGATCAGGTAGCCCTCCTCCACGGCGAAGTTGAACTGGCCAGTGGGGCCAACGCTGCCGCCCCCCATGGACTTGCAGTAGAGCCCCTTGTCCACCGAGGCGATCAGTTGGTCGGGGGTGTGGGGGCCGGCGGCGATAAACGTGTTGCGCATGCGGCTGGCGGCGGCAAAGGTGTGGCCCTGGCGGCGGCCGCTGCCGGTGCGGGCGTGGCCGGTGCGCAGTTCCCCGGCTCGGTCGGAGATGAAGCGCCGCAGGATGCCGTTTTCGATCAGCACGGTGCGCTGGGCCTCCATGCCCTCGTCGTCCATGCAGAGGGAGCCGAACGCTCCATCGGTGAGGCCCTCGTCGATGGCGGTCACCGCCTCATGGGCAATGGGTTCCCCCACCTTCTCGGCAAACGGGGTGGTGCCCCGCTCCACCTGGGTGGTTTCCAGCAGGTGCCCGCAGGCCTCGTGGAAGATCACGCCGCCGAAGCGGTTGGCCAGCACCACCGGCAACTGGCCGGCCTCCACGTAGTCGGCGTAGAGCATGGTGCCGGCGCTCTCACACACCTCCTGGGCGCTTGATTCGGCATTCCACTGGCGCAGGTCGTCAGGCCGGCCGGAGGTGCCGTAACGCCGGCCCACGCCGGCGCGGTGGTCGCCATCGGCCGCGAGCACGTTCAAGCCCACCGACTGGTGCAGTCGCACGTCGCGGGCGAAGGTGCCATCGCTGGCCGCCACCATCACTTCCTGCCAGTCGCGGGCGTAGCTGCCACGGCGGGCCTGGAGGTGGGCGCCGTGGCGCTCCAGCAGACCGGTGCCCTCCAGCAGCTTGGCGGTGGCCTCTTGGAGCTCAGGGCAACGGGCCAGCCAATCGGCCTTGGCAGCTGCGAAGTCGCGCAGCTTGGCTAGACCGTTGAAACCGCTGAGGGCGCTCTCGCTGCGCTGCAGTCCCAGCATGCCCAGGGCCTGCTCGAGGGCTCGCTGCAGACCGGCATCGCTGAGGTCGTTGGTACTCACGAACCCGTCACGGTCGCCGCGGAACACGCGGATGCCAGCCCCCATGCCAAACGCGGGGCTGACGCTGGTGATGGTGTCCTGTTCGGCCAGAACGCCGATGTGGTCGGTGCGCTCCAGAAACACCTCCACCAGGTCGGCTCCGGCTGCTCGACCGCTGGCCAGCAGGGTTTCCAGGCGGGGCTGCCAGAGGTGATCGAGCTGATCGGTGCGGGGTCCCGGGGACCCGGCCGGAGAGGCGGCGGAAACGACCACGCGTTGGGAGAGTGCAGGGTGAAAGCCAGGACTGGTCCTAGCAAAAAGGCCCTGGCCGCAGTGGCCAGGGCCCTCGGGATCTGCCGGCAAGGCCGGCGGCTGGTGCAACCTCAGCGCACGGCTGGCTGGTACTGCTCGCTGCGAATCGGGTTCATCAGGAACAACTTGGCCATCTCCAGGCCATTGGCTGCCCAGTAGGGCAGCTTGCGCAGCAGCTTGATCGGGGCCGGGGCGGTGCCCTCATCCGCCTTGGCCAGGGCGTTGTTGTTGCTTACCAGCCGCTCGAGGCGCTCATAGAAGCGGGGATGCTCCACGTTCAACACCACAGGGAACACCCGGGCGGAGGTCTCGTTGGTCTTGGCGATCACGTACTTGTCGTAAGCGCGGGCATCGAGCCCCAGGGCCTCGTAGAACTCCTTGCGGGCCACGTCGCGCACGTACATGGTGGCGAATACCGCCAGCAGGAAGAAGCGGCACCAGAGCCGTGCCCGCAGACCGGTGACGGTCTTGGGTTGGGCCTTCATCAGGGCGTCGAAGAAGTCGCCGTGGCGGTTCTCGTCCTGGCACCAGTTCTCGAAGAAGTTGAAGATCGGAAAGATTTTGCTGTCGGGGTTCTGCTCGAGGTGGCGGAAGATGGCGATGTAGCGCCAGTAGCCGATCTTCTCGCTCAGGTAGGTGGCGTAGAAGATGTAGGCCGGCTTGAAGAAGGTGTAGGCCTTGCTGGCGGTGAGGAAGCCCAGGTCGAGCTGCAGGCCGAAATCACTCATGGCCTTGTTGAGGAAGCCGGCATGGCGGGCCTCATCCCGGGCCATGTGGGCGAAGCACTCGGCCAGGAGGGGGTTCTTGTCCTTGATCCGACGACTCAGTTCCTTGTAGAGGAGGAAACCAGAAAACTCGGAGGTGCAGCTCTGCTCCAGGAATTCCACGAACACCCGCCGGGTGTCCGGATCGAGTTTGTCGGCTGCGCCTTCGAACTCCTCGTTGCGGACGAAGTGGTGGCGGTTGTAGTCCTTACGGAACTCCTCACAGATCGCTTCGAGCTCCGCCTCGTTGGGGCGAAGATCCATCGCCGCCATGGCGTCGAAGTCTGTGGTGTAGAAGCGCGGGGTGAGGATCGTGTCCTTCACAGGGTCCTTGATCGCCGGCGCCTCGGGGGTGCCGATGGCGGGGGTAGCAACGGCTGTGGGGGGCACCATCGGGTGTCGCAGCTATGGACGGAGCAGCATCGTAGGAGCCGCGGCGTCCTCGCCGGCGCTCTGTAAAGCGTCGGGCGCCGCCCGGGTCAGTTGGCACCCAGCCACTTCTGGCCATTGAGCCGCTGCACCAGGCGCGACACCAGCAGGGCCAGGGTCATTTTTTTCTCGTCGATCAGAAACGACTCCAGCACCGTCGGATCGGCACCGGCTTCCGCCACCGCGATGGTTTTCGCCGAACTGATGGCGTCGCTGGTGAAGCAGAGCCAGAAGCGCCGGGCACCTGGCAACACCCCCTTCACCATCCAGCAGCTGCTGCCTACCACGGGCATCGGACCCTGCTCAAAGGTGATGGTGGTGTCCGGTCCGCCGTAGGCCTTGATCTCCTTGGTCAGGGCCGGGATCAGCAGATTCGGCACAAAGTCGGTGAAGGGCTGATCCTCTGGGGCCGGCGGCTTCACGGCCTTGGCTGGGGAGGCCTGGGCCGTGGCGGCGGTGGGTTCGGGGCTGGCGGAATCGGTCACCGTCGCGGGCCTCGGGCAAGAACGCTGGAGTGAACTTTAGGGATGCCCCGCGGCCGTTTCGTCACCAGTCGTCGTTGGAGGCTGAGTCCCAGCCGTCATTGTCGTTGGCCCGGTCGTTGCCCGGGTCGCTGGCAGCGGCCGGGGCAGCCGCTGGTTTGGCTTTGCGAATCACCCGGAAGGGCACCGAAACCGTGGGCGGCGGATCGGCGGGGGCGCGGCTCGGGCCGGCCCATCCCCCCCAGTTCCCGGGCGCTGCAGCGTCGGGTTCCCGTTGGTTGCGGGGGCGGCTTGGCTCGGCCCACTCCTCCTGGCGGGAGGCGCTGCCGCCACTGCGCCGCACCTGCCGGCTGGGGGCGGGCGCGGCACTCCCCTGCAGGGCCAGGGCGGTGCCCGCGGCACTCAGGCCGGCACCGGCTGCTGCTGCTGCCGCAATCCAGGCGCCCACGGGCCAGGCGGGGCTGCGCCAGGTGAGCAGCTGCAGGCTGGCACCGGGCCGTGGATTCATGGCGCCCACCAGCAGCACCGCCAGCAGCGGGGTGAGCAGGGGGAGCAGCAGGAAACGTTGCAGCACGGGCTCAGGCTTGAATCGGGCCGCTCCAGCGGCGCAGGGGGCCGAGGTTGTAGCCCAGGCAATCGAACACCCTGATCACCAGAAAATCCACCATGTCGTCGATGCTGGTGGGTTGGTGATACCAGGCAGGCACCGGTGGGGCGATGCGTGCCCCAGCCTCCGCCAGGGCGGTGAGGTTGCGCAGGTGAATCAGGTTCCACGGGGTTTCCCTGGGGCAGATCACCAGTGGGCGTCCTTCCTTGAGGTGCACATCCGCGGCGCGCTCCACCAGATCGGTGGCCACCCCCGCGGCGATGCGTCCCACCGTGCCCATGGAGCAGGGCAGGATCACCATGCCGCGGGTGCGAAAGCTGCCACTGGCAATTCCAGCGGCCTGGTCGTTCCAGCGGCGGCAGCGCAGTTCGCCGCCGCTGGCGCCGGTGCGTTCGCGCCAGAACAGTTCCTGGGCCTCTGGTTCACTGGGCACCCGTAGGCCCAGTTCCGCCTGCCACACCCCGATGGCACCGCGGCTTACCACCATCTCCACTCGCTCGCCCGCCTGTAGCAGCAGCTGCAGAGCCCGCTGGGCCAGGGGTTGGGCGCTGGCGCCGGAGACCGCCAATACCACCGGATCGGCGCCTGCCGTGGGGATCACCAATCAGGCCTCGTCGCCGCTGAGCTCGTCGTCCTCACCGGGGTCCTGGTCGCTGTGGCTGCCCTTGTCGTACTCCTCGTAGCCCTCGGGCAGCACCACGGCCAGGTCGATCTGGTGACGCAGCACATCCACTTTCTGGATGATCACCTCTACCTGGTCGCCGAGCATGTAGGTGCGACGGTTTTTGCGGCCCACCAGGCGGTTTTGCCGGGAGCGGTACTCGTACCAGTCGTCCTTGAGGGAGCTCACGTGCACCAGCCCCTCCACCTGGGAGGGTGGCACCTCCACGAAGAAGCCGTAGCTCTGAACACCGCTGATCACACCGGTGAGGGTCTGGCCCACCAGCGGCTCGGCCTGGCGAGCCTGGGCCATGGCCAGGGCATCAGCCTGTAGGTCGATGGCGAAACGGGAGCGGGCGTTCAGCCGGTGCAGCAAGGCGCCGCTGCGGGCCTCCTCCACGGGCGTGAGGTTGCTCGGGGCGAGCAGCGGCCAATCGATGGTGCCGTGGCTGCTGTCACCGGCGATGTCCACCCTGGTCTTGTGGCGCACGGAGGGTCGGTCTTTGCCCTCGCTCAGCAGCAGCACCAGCACGTGCTGGTTCCACAGATCGGCGTAGTGAAGGGCGGGGCAGCACCAGGGGGCAAAGGCCACCGGGTCCCCGGCCAGCATGTTGGCGCCTGGTTCGGCTGCCAGGGTCACGGGGCGCAGGGGGTCCTTGAGCTGCTGCTGCAGCACCCGGCAGCGGTCGGTGGCAGCAAAGGCCACGGCCAGTTCCTGGGCCGTGGCGTTGCCATCGGCGGCGAGCTCCAGCGGGATTTCCAGGGCCAGGGCGGCTTTGGCCACTTCGTTCACGGCCTCGGCATCGGGTGCTGGGTTCTGGGCATAGATCGCCGGTAACTCCAGGGCGGCCAGGTGGCGACCCAGGGCCCGATGGGCCGGCAGGATCAGTTCCCGCAGCAGGCCCATGGGCTCACTGCAGGGATCCAGCTGCACCATCCAGCCCTGGCGGCTTTCATCCGGTTCGGGGATGGCCAGATCCCCCAGGCCGTCGATCGCCGGCATGGCCAGGGCGAGATCGATGGAGCCGGCGGCGAGCCGCTGCTGGCGCAACAGACCCGCCAGGTCCACCAGTTGTTCGAGCAGGGGCAGCACGTCCTTCACGGCTTTGAGGGCCGCGGGCGTGGTGCGGGCCTTGGGCTTGCGCTCCGCCAGGGCCTGCAGGGCCTTGGTGTCCACAAGTCCGTCAGCCTTGATGGTGCTTCGGCAGAAGCGGTAGTGCTCCAGGGCCCCATCGCTGCTGAGCTCAAGGGCTACCGAGAGGGCGGCTTCCGCCGTTCCCACCTTGAAGGCCGCAGCCTTGCTGAGGGCTGTCGTGAGCAGCGGCAGCCAGCTGGGACCCACACACAGGGCTTCCGCCTGCTCCCGCAGAAACAGATCCAGGGCGCTGCCAAAGCCCACCCGCTCGGCCACCGCCGGAGCATGCACCCACAGCCGCAGGCCGGTGTCAGTGGTTTCGAGCGACACGGCCGGCAGGATCGGTGCCTCCGCGCCACTCCAGCTCTGGAGCAGCAGGGTGGGCAGGGCTGTGAGGTCGTCGCGATCCTTTGGCTCGGGGGTCTTGAGCGACGCCTTTGGTGCCGCGGGGCGTTCCCGCAGCCCATGCTTGGTGAGCAGCAGGTCGAGGTCGGCCTCGGGGCCCGCATTGATCGCAAGGCTGCGGGCCACATGACCCTGGGGGGCCAGCTGCCCCACCGGGTAGCGATCCACCAGCACCTCCACCACGGCCTCATCAGCCGGTTTCAGGTGCTTGGCATCCCCCTCCGGCAGCTCCAGGGCGGTCAACAGCCGATCGTCCAGGGGTACGGCCACCAGCCGCTCGTTCTGCTGCTCCACCTGGGCCAGCAGGTTGGTGGTGTGGCGCTCGAGGATGCACTGCACTCCCCCCTCGGGGGAGCGGCGCCGACCCCCCTCACGGGTGATGCGCACCAGCACCCGATCGCCATTCCAGGCGTGATTGAGCTGGTTGTCGCGAATGTAGATGTCTTCGCCACCGTCGTCCCGAAGGGCGAAACAGAAGCCCTTGCTGCTGCAGCGCAGCCGCGCCGTGATCAGGCCGTCGTCCTGAAGGCGGCCCATCCCATCGTCGGTCTCTTCGAGAACCCCCACCCGCACCAGGCCGGTCAGGGCGATGCGCAGCTGGTCCTTGTCGGACTTCGCACTCAGCCCCAGGGCCTTTTCGAGCTTGGCAACGGGGAGCTGCCCCTCGGCGGGCAGTTGTTCGATCAGGTCGGCGACCGTGAACTTCATTGGCGGTTTGGGAGGGCGCGGTGGCGGCTGTTGGGGCCCCTGGAGTGCGTGTTGAGCGATGCACGATCGGAACGGCAACAACGCCCCGATGGCCACGCCAACACGAGAACTTTAGGGAGTGGTGGTCGCGGTGTCTTCAGAACCGTCGTCGCTCTGTCCTGACTTGATCACCAGCCGCAGGCCGATCACCAGAAAGCCAATGGAGGCTGCCAGCTGCAGGGCATTGGGGGGAATCACGGCCGAGAGGGAGCCGCCGGCGCCGGCCCCCAGCAAGCTGGCCAGAACCAGGGCGGCCGCACTGCCGGCAAACACAGCCCCGCTGCGGTTGGAGGTGCCACTGATGGTCACGATGGCCAGCTGGGTCTTGTCGCCGAGTTCCGCCAGAAACACCGTGGCGAAGGTGGAGGCCAGAAGGGGAAGTTGCATGGCGCTCAGGAGGTGAGGGGAAGCATGCTCACAGCGGCCTGGCGGCCCAGCCACAGGCCCAGACCGATCATCAGGATGCCGGCCAGGCGCTCCAGCTGCTGCGGGGGCAGCACTCGGGCCAGCCAGCGGCCGAGCAGCACGCCCACCAGGCTGGAGCTGATCAGCGCCAGGGAGGCTCCGATGAACACAATCACGGGCCGGCCCGACTCGGCCGACAGCAGCAGGGCCGCCAGCTGGGTCTTGTCACCCAGTTCCGCCAGAAAGACCGTGGTGAAGGTGGTGAGGAAGACGGCACCAAAACTGCCAGCTGGGGCCGTATCGGCGGGAGTGACGGTTTCGCTTGGGGTGCCGGTGGCGGTGTCGGCGGGGTCCTGGGACATGGAGGTCAGAGAGCCTGTTCGGGGGGCTGCCGGATCGCCTGCTCGAAGCGTCGCATAACCATGCCACGGCCGCCATGTTCGCTGCGGATCTGCTGGCGGCAGCAGTTGATGGCGAAGGCATTGGCCTCCTCCGCTGGAACCTCAAACAGGCTGGCCAGGTTCTCCACTCGGCAGAACATCGGCCGCTCCGCGTAGATGCGGCAGCTGCTGGAGCCTGTGTCGAAGTGGATGCACCAACCGTCCGGGCCCACCATGGCCAGGTATTGCTCCTGCTGCTCTTCGGTGAGGGCGGCCAAGGCCTCCTCCCGTTCACCCGGATCCAGTCGGCAGCAGGAGCCGCAGCCGCTGATGCAGCGCCAGTGCAGTTCCGTGCTCATTCTGGCCACCCCTGTGGCTGTGACAAGCCGTCACAGTGCGCCGTGAGCCCCCATGGATTCGCCCACCGCGGACCGTAGGCTGGAGCTTGACTTGTGCAGCCGCTGCGCCGTTCTCCCATGGGAATCGACTTCCATCTGATCGCCAACTTCGCTGCTCTGTTCCTGATCACCATCGCCGGGCCGGCCGTGATTTTTATCCTCTTCTACCGCCGCGGCGCCCTCTGAGCTTCGGCAGCATTCAGCGTTTCCTCTTGGCCCATCCCCCTGGCCCTCTCAAGTCGAGAGCCAGGGGTTTTTGCTGACCGTGACCTGCTTCAGGCCACCATCCCCAGGGCCATGGCAGCGTCCTGGATCAGGGCCTGCACGTAGGGGTGATCGGCCTGGGGATGGTCGGCACTGAGGCCCTCTCCCGCCATGGCCAAGCCCCGGAGTTCATCGCCGGCGGCATTGCGGATCACCAGGCCATCCCCGTCCCGGGTGACCCAGTAGGTGCGTCCCTGCCGTTGCAGGCGCACCGCGTCTGCGCAACTTTCCCGCAGGGCCACCAGCTCCAGCTGCAGCCGTTCTTCCCCCTGCCAGCGGTTCAGCCGCAGCCGGTAGGCCACATCCACGTGCTGGGGCAGGGCCCAACCCCCCTGCCATCGCCAGGCCACGGCTCGAACCCTGGTGTCGCCCTGGCCGAGGGTGAGCTGGAGATGGCCCCCCCGCAGTTCTTTGTGTTGGGTCACCCGGCAGCGGCTGCTCCAGAAGATCGGGG
>CALJTZ010000286.1 GCA_937975655.1 uncultured Synechococcus sp.
TACGAGATAGTACAAGGTGACTGGAGTTCAGACGTGTGCTCTTCCGATCTTCTTCCACGCGGGGGGTGCCCCAGCGCTTGATCTCAATGTTGTCGGCTTCGCTGCTGCCGTTGGGGGCCTCGGGCGAGGGCAGGTTGGGCAGGGTGAGCAGCTGCTCGCGCAGCTTGGCGTCCAGAGCCTTCTCCTCCTCTTCCAGCACCGCCACCTGCTGCTTGATGCGGTTGCCCTGGTCCCGCAGGGCCTGCACTTCGGGGCCGTTGGCAGCTGCGCCCGCCTTGATCTTGAGCCCCACCTCCTTGCCGATGCGGTTGCCCTCGGCCTGGAGGTTGCTGCGCTGCTCCTCCAGGTCGCGGGCCTGCTTGGCGATCAACTGCAGGCCCGTGAGATCGAGCGTCATGCCGCGACGCCCCAGCTGTTCGGTGATCAGCTCGGGGTTGTCGCGCAGCAGGCGCTGATCCAGCACGGGCCCATTAGCAAGTGGGCCGAGCCTACGGGCCGGGGTTCTGGCCGGCGCTTCAGAGCACCTGCACCACTTCGCTCACCTCGGGGATGGCTTCGCGCAGCTTGCGCTCGATGCCCATCTTGAGGGTCATGGTGCTGCTGGGGCAGGAGCCGCAGGCGCCCTGCAGGCGCACCTTCACGATCGGGCCGTCGATCTCCACCACTTCCACGTTGCCGCCATCGGCCATCAGATAGGGGCGCAGCTCATCGAGGGTGCGCTCCACGTTCTCGAGGGTGAGGGCGTGGGGATCGCTGGTTTCGGGTGCTGCAGGGGCTGTGTCGGTGCTCATGGTGTTCCTAGGGGCTTACAGAGAGTTTAGGAACGGCCCTTCCTGGGCTGAATGGCCATGGTGGGGGTAAGCGGGTGTCTCTCCTTAGGATCGAGCTACTGAGATCCATCCACCCGAGCCGGGACTCCGCCACCGAATGACCGATGCACCCGTCTCCCGGATCCGCAATTTCTGCATCATTGCCCACATCGACCATGGGAAATCCACCCTGGCCGACCGGCTGCTGCAGGACACCGGCACGGTGGCAGCCCGCGACATGCAGGAGCAGTTCCTGGACAACATGGAACTGGAGCGGGAGCGCGGCATCACCATCAAGCTCCAGGCGGCCCGCATGGAGTACAAGGCGGCCGACGGTGAGACCTACATCCTCAACCTGATCGACACCCCCGGGCACGTTGATTTCAGCTACGAGGTGAGCCGTTCGCTGCAGGCCTGTGAGGGGGCTCTGCTGGTGGTGGATGCCAGCCAGGGGGTGGAGGCCCAGACCCTCGCCAACGTGTATCTGGCGATTGAGAACAACCTCGAGATCATTCCCGTTCTCAACAAGATCGATCTGCCGGGTGCCGATCCCGAGCGCATCGCCGAGGAGATCGAGGCGATCATCGGGCTCGATTGCACTAATGCCATCCACTGCTCGGCCAAAACGGGCCTGGGCGTTCCCGACATCCTGCAGGCGGTGGTGGATCGGGTGCCGCCCCCGCCGGACAAGGTGACCGAGCCTCTGCGGGCCCTGATCTTCGACTCGTACTACGACCCCTACCGGGGCGTGATCGTGTACTTCCGGGTGATTTCCGGCTCCATCAGCAAGAAGGACAAGGTGCTGCTGATGGCCAGCAAGAAAACCTACGAGCTCGATGAAGTGGGCGTGATGGCGCCCGATCAACGCCAGGTGGAGAGCCTCCATGCTGGCGAGGTGGGCTATCTGGCCGCATCGATCAAGGCCGTGGCCGATGCCCGTGTGGGCGACACCATCACCCTGGTGAACAATCCGGCGGACGCCCCCCTGCCTGGCTACACCGAGGCCAAGCCGATGGTGTTCTGCGGCCTGTTCCCCACCGACGCCGATCAATACCCGGATCTGCGCGAGGCGCTCGACAAGCTGCAGCTCTCTGATGCGGCCCTCAAATACGAGCCGGAAACCAGCAGCGCCATGGGCTTCGGCTTCCGCTGCGGCTTCCTGGGGCTGCTGCACATGGAGATCGTGCAGGAGCGCTTGGAGCGGGAATACAACCTGGATCTGATCGTTACCGCGCCATCGGTGATCTATCAGGTGAACATGATCGATGGCGACACGATGATGGTGGACAATCCCGCCACGCTGCCCGATCCACAGAAGCGCGAATCGATCGAAGAGCCCTACGTGAAGCTCGAGATCTACACGCCCAATTCTTACAACGGCACCCTGATGGAGTTGTGCCAGGAACGGCGTGGTGAGTTCATTGATATGAAGTACATCACCACCGATCGCGTCACGCTTCACTACGAGATGCCCCTGGCGGAAGTGGTGACCGACTTCTTCGATCAGATGAAGAGCCGCACCAAGGGCTATGCCTCCATGGAGTATTCCCTGATCGGCTATCGCAAGAACGAGCTGGTGCGCCTAGATGTGTTGATCAACGGTGAAAAGGCCGATCCCCTCACCACGATCGTGCACCGCGATAAGGCCTACAACGTGGGCAAGGGGCTGGTGGAGAAGCTCAAGGAGCTGATCCCGCGCCAGCAGTTCAAGATCCCCATCCAGGCGTCAATCGGCAGCCGGGTGATCGCCTCCGAGAGCATCAGTGCCATGCGCAAGGACGTGCTGGCCAAGTGCTACGGCGGTGACATCTCCCGTAAGAAGAAGCTGCTGCAGAAACAGGCCAAGGGCAAGAAGCGGATGAAGGCGATGGGCAAGGTGGATGTGCCCCAGGAGGCCTTCATGGCGGTGCTCAAACTCAACCAGTAAGCACTGGTTCTGGTCCCGATCTCAGGTTTCTCCCTGCACCAGGTCGCGGGCCAGCAGGGCCCGCTCTTGGGCGCAATAGTCTGGCTTGCCCAGTTGCACGGCGGTTTTCTCGAAGCCATGCCTGGCTTCCAGCCGCAGGTTGTTGGTGCAGCGGCGATACAGCGCCTGGCGACTGCCGTCGTTGATGTCGCCGAGCCAGCTGAATAGGTCTGTGGTTTGTTGGATGGCGGTGCAGGAGATCTTGCCGAGGGGGGAGATCTCGTATTGCACCCCGGTGGTGCCTGGCCGGAGCTCAGCGCTGCCGCAGGTCAGCCGCTGCTGCAGGGGCGTGAAGCGCTTGCTGGTCACGAACACGAAGGAGGGATAGCTGCGATCGCAGTACAGCGGTGTGCCATCCACGGGGTTGCGAATGCTGTCCGGTGGCTGGTTGTTGCGCACCGCCTCCGCACAGGTGCGGGCGATGCGATCGGCTTCGCTGATCTCCTGCAGGGCCAAGGCATTCAGGGCATCCAGGCTGTCGCCGCTGGCCATGGCCTGAAGGCGCGTTACGCCCCACCATTGCCCATAGGCCAGCGGTGGAGCGGCCAGCACTCCGATCAGGGCCCAGGGCAGCCAATGGCCCTCCAAGCGGCGGAAGGTCACCAAAGAGGCCAGCAGGCCGATGGGGCCTGCGCTAAGCAGCCCGAATCCCCCCGCCAGCACTTGCTCCCGCAGGTTGGAGATCTCGCGGATTTCCAGTAGCTCGTTGTCGCGTTCCAGGCCCATGGCCATGGCGCTGGAGTCGAACCTGTGCCCCTGTCTAGCGGTGCCAGGGTGCAAGGGCATCGGGCAGGGGAATTCTCGGGAGGTCGTTCCCTCCGTGCCGCCATGGTTCGGTTGTTGCAGCGGGCATCCCGACGCTCTGTCGCTGAGGCGGGCTTCCTGTTGCCCCTTTCACTCACGGGCTCCCTGGTGCTGCTGCTCAGCAGCCTCTCGATGCAGACCGCCGCTCTGCATGGCCGGCACGTGCTGGCGGCCGATCTCTCCCGGGCCCGATCGGAAGACTTGTTGGCCTCCTCCGCCCAACGGGTGGTGGCTGATCTGCAGGGGCCCTACCGCTGCCTGTTGCCACTGCCCTCCAGCAGCTGGCAGCCAGGTGCTTTGCCGGCGGACTGCCCCGCGGGCCTCAATCCCGGCCAATTGCAGACGACAGAGCTCTGGGGGCAGCAGGTGCTGCTCAGCAGCTGGCAACCGACCTCCAGCGGCGGCGAGTTGCGGCTGCAGTTGGCCGCCAGCGGCCTGAAACGCCGCTATGCCCTCACCCTCAAGCCGGCCGTGAGCCTGCAGGAGCGTGGAGCATGAACCTGGTGGAGGTGATGGTGGCCAGCACCGTGTTTGCCACGGCGTCGGGCAGTTCCCTGCAGATCTGGGCCGCCAGTGCGGGCACTAGTCAGCAGGGGGTGCAGCGCCAGCAGGTGCTGGAGCGCATGGAGATTGATTGGCTGCGTCTGCAGGCCCAGTGGCGCCAGGCCGCGCCGTCCGAGGGATTCTTGAACCAGTCCTGCCAGGAGGCCGCGGCCGAGATGGTCGCGTTGGCCCAGAGGGTGCCTGTGCCGCCCCAGGTGCGTCGCCAGCTGGAGCCCAGTGCCGATGGCCGGGCGCTGTTGGTGCGGCTGCAGAGCCAGGAGCCCGCCGTGGAGCGGCAGCGGTTGTTCAGCCCTGCGTTGTACGGCTTCTGTGGCAATCCGGCCCCAGTGGCGGAGGGCGTGGGCTGATGGATCGCGGCTTTTCGATGCCGGAGCTGCTGGTGGGCATCAGCGTGCTGGGAGTTCTGGCCGGTATGGCCTTCCACCACGGCGGCGAAGCCCTGGCCCGTCAGCGCCTGGAGGCGGCCACCCGCCGGTTGGGTCAGGGCCTGGAGAGGGCCCGCAGTGAGGCCCAGCGCCAGGGAAGCCCCTGTGGCCTGAGCCTCAGCGGTGCGGGTTGGACGGCTCCCAGCGGTGGCGACTTACCTCCCTGTGAGCGCACCCTCGACGGGCTGAAGGAGGCGGTGGGGGGCGGTGAGGTGGCCGTGGTGCACAACCTGCCCCTGGCGCTGCGCTTCAGCAGCAACGGCCTGGTGCTGGATGGCGGCACGGTGGTGTTGAGCACCACCGGCACACCGCTGCGGCGCTGTCTGGTGATGGCTCTGCCCCTGGGGGTGGTGCGCCTCGGCCGTTATTCGGGAGACCCTGCCGCCACGCCCAGCAGTGCGGCTTGTGCAGCCGATCCTTCGCTGTGAGCGCCATGGTCCGACGGATTCCAAAGGCTGCTGGCGGCTTCTCGCTGGTGGAGCTGATGCTGGCGCTCAGCCTGGGGCTCACCCTCAGCGGCGCCATGCTGCAGGGGCTGTTGGCGGAGGGGCAGGCCAGCATGCGCTTCACGCGGCTGCTGCGGGAACGGGCCCATCAGCGCCGCACCCTGGAGTTGGTGAAAGCCGATGTGCAGCGGGCCACGGTGGTGAGCGCAGCGCCTGAGCTGGAGCAGCACGGCTGCAGCCTTGCTGGCCGGCTGCCGGTGCTGCATCTGAGCACCGCTGCCGGGGCCATCACCTATTCGGTGGGGGCTGCCCCCAGCGGCATCTGGCGCGGCCAGGTGCTGATGCGCTGCGGCCCGGCCTTCGGCCTGGATGGGTCCTTGAGTACAGGCTCCCAGCCCCAGAACCGGGTGGTGATCGACGGGTTGGCCCCGAAGCCGCCCGTGTGGACCGGCTGTCTGGCAGTGCTGGGGAACCAACAAGTCCTTGCCGAAGATCTGGCAGGGTCCTCAGCGAGACCGTTTTCAGCCTGTCTGGACCCTGAAAGCGGCCTGGTGGCGATCCGTCTGCAGCAGGAGTTTCCGGCCACCCAGGCCAAGGTGCAGCAGATCGGCTCGGAGCTGCTGGCTGGGGCTGGGGTGTGATCAGCGCAGGTCGTAGCGCCCGTCGCGAAAGATCAGCACTTCAACGCCGCTCATGGTCACGGAGTGGCTGGTGCCGCTCTCGGAATAGGTGAGGCTGCAGCCCGAGCGGCTGCAGTTGGCCAGGCCGCCGAAGCTGGTGCGTGGCTGCTCCAGGAATACCACATCGAGGCCAGCACCTCCCTGGATTTGATCGGAACCCAGCCCAGGCAGAAAGCGGTTTTCTCCGGGGCCACCATTCAAGACATCGTTGCCATCTCTGCCCACCAGCACGTCGTCACCGTCTCCACCACTGAGAAGGTCGTTGGCCATGGTGCCCCGCAGCCGGTCATTGCCAGCCAGGCCCGCAATGGTTGCACCACCTGTATCTCCTCCTTCGAGCACATCATTGGCGGTGGAGCCATTGATGGTGTCGCCGCCTCCATAGCCGCAGATCAACACGTCTTGGTTGGAGGGAACCGCACCTTGGGGAACCTCCAGGGTCTCAGCATTCACGGTGCCGCCACTGAGTTTGTAGAAGCCTTCAATGCTGAGGGATTGTGTGCTGCAGAGGCTGGTGGCGATGGGGTAGGAAAAAACCGGGCTGATGCGTGAATAGGTGCTGGTGGACTGGCTAAACCCTTTGCTGGCTAGGCCTTTGATGCAAAGGTTGAAGGTGAGTGATTTGCTCGCTCCAGCGGTGGAGAGCACCTTGAGGCCATAGGGATCCACATCCGCGCTGCAGCTGCTGCTCAGGCCATCCACCAGGCGGGCATTGCTGATGGTGTAGCTCTCCGCGGTGATCTGGCCGCTGTAGTTGCTTCACCGGCAGAGTGACCCGTCACAGCCAGTGTATCGGAGGTAATGCGACTCTGCTCGCTCACAAACCGAAACACGAATCGGTAAGGGCCAATTTCCAGCAGGTCGCACTGTCCGACGAAGGCGGCGTGGCCTTGCCACGCTTTGTGCCAGCTTGATGGCGGCTTGGGGTATGCACTTGCTGGTTTATCCCATGTGCGAACCCCTTCCCCAGGTTCATCATCGTTCAACGACAAGGAGACATCCATGATCCCACACGGCTTGAAACACGCGCTGTC
>CALJTZ010000287.1 GCA_937975655.1 uncultured Synechococcus sp.
CCAAGCACTTGCTTCTTCCTCGGTGTTCGGAGCCTTTCCCTTTGGCGGTTACTGCGTCTGAAAAAGTTCTGCTTCTAGCAGCATGTTGAAGTGCAGCAATTGCTCATCGCTGAGTTGCTGGCGGCTGGCGAGCTGGAAATGTTCCTCCAGGAATGCGCGGCCTTGGCTGGCATCCCACTGGAGCTTCTGCAGCATCTCGTCGCACTGGGAGAGTAGATCGGTGCGGCGCAGTGGCACCGGTGCGCTGGCGGGGTCGCTTCCGGGGCTGAGCTGTTGCACCGCTTTCAGATAGGCGTTCAGGTCGCCGTAGCTGGTGAGCCGTGAGCGGCTGGGGTGGCCAAAGGCCCGTTGCAGATAGGTGGATTCCTGATCGCGGCCCCAGCCCAGCTGTTGCAGCTGCAGATCCAGCGCCGCCAGCTCATCGCTCCAGTCGTCAGGCGCCTGCTGTAACGCTTCGAGCAGCGGCAGTTCCGGGCTGGGAGGGGGCTCCACTGGGGCGCTGGTTTCGCTCGCTTCCGCGCTGGCGCGTCGAATCACGCTGTTGCGGGCAGGCTGGGGGCTGATGGGTGCTGCTGCCGCCGCTGGAGCTGCTGATGCAGGCAGTGGTGCCGCGGCTGGTGTGGCCCCCAACCGTTGCTTCAGCCTCTCGATTGCTCGGTCTTCCGCAACCTCGGCGCTCTCTGCCTCCCCCAGGGCACTGCCCAGGCAGGCGCCCTGGTGCCACGCCGAGACCCGCACCACCCGCCGGCCGGCTTCTGCGTGGACGAGTCGGGCCTTCAGCTGCATGGTGCGGTGGCCCCGCGAACATGCTTCCTAGAGTGCCTGTTCCCGGCCTCCCCTGCAGATCTGATGGAAGCCGAGTCGATTCCCTCTCTCTCTCCCCTGATCGAAGGGGCTGATCAATGGGGGGAGTTGCTGGCGCTCCTGCCCCTGCTGGTTGCGCTCGAGGCGGTGCTCTCCGCCGACAACGCCATTGCGCTCGCTGCCATCTCCCGCAGCCTGCGCACCCCTGCTCTCCAGGGCAAGGCCCTCAACTTCGGCCTGGCCCTGGCCCTGGTATTCCGGCTGGGATTGATCGCCGCCGCCAGCTGGGTTTTGGATTTCTGGCCTCTGCAACTGGCGGCGGCGGGCTATCTGCTGTGGCTCAGCGGCAGCAATCTGCTGCCCCGCTGGTCCGGTTCCGCTTCCGAGGCGCCGCAGGGTGCGGCCCACGCCGTTCCCGAGGCTGACGCCAGCGCCCCTTCGGATCGCCCCCTGCTGGCTGTGGTGGCCACCCTGGCTGTGACCGACCTGGCCTTCTCCATCGACAGCGTTGCGGCGGCGGTGGCCGTGAGCGACAACCTGTGGCTGGTGATGGCCGGTGGTGTGATCGGCGTGATCGCCCTGCGGCTCACCTCCGCCCTGTTCATTCGTTGGCTGGCTGTGTTTCGCCACCTCGAGGCTGCCGGCTATCTGGCGGTGGGGCTGGTGGGGGCGCGCCTGGTGCTGCGGCTAGTGGCCCCCCAACTGGTGCCGCCCGAGTGGGGCTTGCTGCTGCTGGTGGCCCTGTTGTTCCTTTGGGGCTTCTCGGCGCGCAACCCGGCGGACGATCCCGCCGAGATCAATCCCTGACTTGAGTTTCTCCCTTGATGCGCGTTGAGTTGCGACAAGCCGGCAGCAACCAATTGCTGGAGTTTCTGGATCTCGAGGACATCCCCCATCCGGGCCGTTGGCTGGAACTGGAGGACCGCAGCTTCCTGGTGCTTCAGCGGCACCACCGTTACCAACTACGAGCCGGCCGTTATGAGCTCGCGGCCATCGCCCTGCAGGTGAAACCCCAGAAACGGCCTGCGGATGCCCGCTGGTGGGAGGGGCGCTGGGTGATCGGCGATCCCAGCTGTCGCTTCAATGCTCGTACCCCACTGCTGCGCTGTGCGGTGCTGCCGGATGGACCCTGTGAGCGCTGCGCCCACTTCAGACCTGACTGATCCCATGGAGACTTGGTGCGAGGGGCAACTGGTGGCCGGCCACGGCGTTGCCTCGGGACGGTCGCTTGAGAGTCCCTATCCCGCCGGCACGATCAGCCTGCAGGCCCCCTTCTTCGAGCAGCTGGGCCTCGACCTAGATGGCTTCCAGCTGGGCACCCTCAACCTCGACTTCAGCCCAGGCGAGTGGCGGTTGCGCGATCCCGACCACTGCTTCTTCCAACTGCGCTGGACCGATCGGCATCCACCGGAAACCTTCTCCTTCTGGCGTTGTCGCCTGCGCCGCTGTTCTCAGGCGTCCGGCCAAGCTGTGGATGGCCTGGTGTACTACCCCCACCCCGATACCAAGCAGGCTCACCACCAGAGCCCTTCGCTGCTGGAGGTGTTGGCACCGCCCCTGGGGCCCGTTGCTACGGCCGATCGGTTCGCCCTGGCGTTCGATCCACGCCGCTGCCGGCTGATCCAGCCGGCACGCCTACGGGCGCGGCTGTTGGAGTTCTTGAAGTTCCGGGTGCTTGCCGCCCAGGACAGCTTCTTTGACGGCAGCGATCTGCCGGCATTCCGGGCCTGGTTGCAGG
Source organism: uncultured Synechococcus sp. (assembly GCA_937975655.1). Taxonomy (GTDB): domain Bacteria; phylum Cyanobacteriota; class Cyanobacteriia; order PCC-6307; family Cyanobiaceae; genus Vulcanococcus. The sequence goes on from CALJTZ010000287.1 coordinate 2,543, forward strand.
TCTATTGGCGCGAGGCCTGCGACCTCGCCGATGGCGACCTGGAGCGCACCCTGGAGCAGGCGCGCCGTCTCTACACCGAGGGCTGAGGCGCGGGCGGGCCCTAGGGTGAAGCCATCCCCTGTGATGAGCTCCGATTTCCCTGTCATCCAACCCAGCTCCGGGTCAGGAGCAGCGTTCGCGGCCCCGGCGCATTGTCCGTGCCGCTGCATCGGAGCCCCTCCATGCCCCGGCTGTCGTGGCCGTGTCTGATGAGGAGCTCAACCAATCGGCATTTGCGGCCCTGGGCTTGGGACGGCCGATCGTGCAGGCGGTGCTCGAGAAGGGATACACCACCCCTTCGCCGATCCAGCAGCAATGCATCCCCGCTGTGTTGGCGGGTCACGATGTGATGGCTGCTGCCCAGACCGGCACCGGTAAGACCGCCGGCTTCACCCTGCCGATGCTGGAGCGGTTGCGCCATGGCCCGCACGCCCGCAACAACCTGGTGCGGGCCCTCGTGCTCACACCCACCCGCGAGCTGGCTGCCCAGGTAGGCGAGAACGTAGCGGCCTATTCACGCCACTTGGATCTGCGCTCTGATGTGGTGTTCGGTGGTGTGAAGATCAACCCGCAGATGATGCGCCTGCGGCGCGGCACCGACGTGCTCGTGGCGACGCCCGGTCGCTTGATGGATCTGGCCCAGCAGAATGCCGTGAAGCTCGATCGGGTGGAAATCCTGGTGCTGGATGAAGCCGATCGCATGCTCGATATGGGCTTCATCCGCGATATCCAGAAGATCCTGGCCCTGCTCCCCCCCAAGCGTCAGAACCTGCTGTTCTCCGCCACCTTTGAGGCCTCGATCAAGAAGCTGGCCACAGGTCTGCTCCACAATCCGGTGCAGCTGCAGGCCACCCCCGAGAACCGCACCGCCACCACCGTGGAGCATGTGCTCCATCCCTGCGACATGGCCCGGAAGCCCGATCTGCTCAGCCACCTGATCCGGAGCAACGACTGGCAGCAGGTGCTGGTGTTCTCCCGCACCAAGCACGGCGCCAACCGCATCGCCGAGCGGCTCACCAAGGAGGGGATGGAGGCCGCTGCCATTCATGGCAATAAGAGCCAGGGAGCCCGTACTCGGGCCCTGGCCGGGTTCAAGAGCGGCGAGGTGCGGGTGTTGGTGGCCACCGACATCGCGGCGCGGGGGATCGACATCCACCAGCTGCCCCACGTGGTGAACCTGGACCTTCCCAATCAGGCTGAGGACTACGTCCATCGCATCGGTCGTACTGGCCGCGCAGGCCACAGCGGTCATGCGGTGTCTCTTGTGGCTGCTGAGGAGCATGAGTTGTTGCGGGCTATCGAGCGGATGATCGGCAACCCTCTACCCAAGCAAGCCGTACCAGGCTTTGAGCCCACGATTCACTCAGCCCCTCCCCTCGACCTCAGTGGCGGACGAGGACGCGGTGGACGTAGCGGCGATCGTCGTTCGCCTGGTCGTAGCCCAAGGCCCTTAGGGCGTAGCCGCCCCCGCTAGCAGTCCCCGCATGGGGCTTGTGCAGAGCAAGGGCGGCCGGCAATGTTCACCCCAGAGATGTGGGGTTCCAGCGGTAGACTGTACTGTCGAACAGCATGTTGTCTCCTGACTGGAGGCTTGTCTCTGGGAGATAGAGAAGATCCTGGCGACCAGACCTTGTCGAAGCCAGGATTGTTGCCTCGCCACGGAGACCTGTCGGCAAGTCAATATATTGAGCCTGAAGGTCAACATATCGATTGGTTGTATTGTAGCCACTGGTGTACATGACACTCATCGGTATCGTGGCACTAAGCCCCGACAACCCATGACTGCCATGATTCTGATGATCTTCGACGTCTGTGGAATGGTTATCACCAAGGTAGAGGAAGTTTCGAATGCTTGGGTTGGCGGAATCACCAGCGACCCCCACCGCCAATGTGGTGATATTGGCTGATGGTGTCTGATGAACCTGATTGGCTTGAAAGCCTCGCGGTAGAGCGTAACTGGCTGCCACGTCGACGGAACCTGTGTAGTTCTCGCCGTAAGGCTTGAACGGCTCTTCAAACAGAGCCGCCTTGCGGGCGACACTTCGCCCTGTCAACAGATCCCCCTTTGATTTCTGTAGTTGCTCGAACAAGCTGAGTCCGCTGAACACTTCGACACGGCCGCTGCCACCTTTGCCTTGGCCGGTGACGATATCGCTGTAACCATCGGCGTTGATGTCACCAACGGCAAGATTGATCGCTGTTCTCTCTTTGCTTTCTGAGAAGGGATTCAAGCGTGCAATTAGTTTCTGATTCTTACCGCTAAAGATTTCAATCACTCCATCGACACCCCTGCCACCCAGTGAAGCCACGATGTCGGCAAAGCCATCTCCATTGATGTCACCAATGGCTAGATCTGTTGTTGCACCAATTGGAGGGTTGCTCTTTCTGAATGGATCGATGGTCCACAGCGGATCATCCGAAACATTGCGCTCTTTGGTCCAGTCTTTTTTTAACGCTGCTCCATCATAGATATGAATTGAAAAGCGATCCCCAGGTGAAGTGAGTGATTTCTGGAGGGTGGCTACATCTGCAACGTTATCGGTAACATTAACGGTGTTACCGTTGCGACCGGACTGAAACTTGCTTGGGTCAGCATTGATGTCACCAGAGCTGACATTGATGCCGCCCCCACCGCTTCTACCACCATCAGCGTAGGGATTCCATTCGAGAGCTTCATTAATGCCCGATGCCATACTGATCTGAATGTTGTTCTGTCCCGGATTCGCCCCTGAAACAAGCCATGACGAATCTGTGTTCAGGATCGTCTGAACTGCCACCATCATTCCTGCATCTTCATGGAACAATAGATGGCAATGATCAACGAACAGTCCCGGAAAGTCCCTAAACTCCAGAAGGAGATCAGCCTCAAATGGCTTGTCTGCAGTGCCACTGGAACCAGGTGTTCCATAGGGATTCTCGGTGGTTGCAGTGCCCTCGATATAACGTGGGCCGAGCAATAAGGTATCGAGATACGTGCTAAAGAAGGCATCTCCTCCCTGATTTAGGGTTGGGTCGGCAGAGATCTTTAGTCCATTGATGCTTTCAATCAAGAAGTCGTTGGTGTGGATATGGAACGGATGTGATTGACCGACAACGTTATAGGTTTGGCTCCCACTGAGATTTGTGGTGACTCGGCCTGCTGAACGGTTATTGACATTCCATCGCTCGACAGTATCGAGCATTGTTGTTGTGAGTGTGGGTTGCTTGTCTGGGGCATGGGACCAGTACTGGTTGTTGATTGTCCATGTGGTTTCCCATGTCTCAGGGTTATTAAAGCTTGCACCGGCTGGGATCGCACCTGTAAGCCAATCGAATGTTCGCTCTTTGTCCACACCATTCTTGCTAACATCAGCACGTAAGTCTTTGCTTTTGGCATATTGCCTGTATAGTGACTTCCAAGGTTTGGGCTGCGGCGGAACGGAGGCGATTGAAGACCCACTTACCTGGACTGTTGCAAGAACCTGCGAAGGGGCGATCTGAAAACCGTCGTTGAATCCTAAGTAATTCGAGCCATTACCCTGCGATACATTACTAAGCGTCGGAGCGATATCACCGAGGACTTCATTCGTCCCATTTGAAATGAAAAAGTACTCACCAGGCTTGCTGAATGCATGCTGAACGCCAACACGCCCTCCTGGCATCAAGAGTGGCAGTTGATCGATCTTTTCAGGTGATACCCAATGGGAAAGATCGGCGTCTGTACCAAGAATATTAGTGCTTTCTAATGTCAGGCTACCGCTCTCATCGCGCCGAATCAACTGAATGATATGCGTTGAGTTGAGCGACATGTTTTCGAAGAGGAATGTTGCCCATTGACCTGTTTCTACTTCTAAAGTTGGATTGTAGTAGCCATTCGCTGTATGAATCACGTTCTCGTTGGGCATTAAGCCCACAGCATCGCCATATGTGAGGGGGTCTTGAGGGTTATACTTCTGTACTGGGTAATAGTTATTACCATTAAAACGAGCAGGAGAATACTTGTAATACTCGCCTTCGCTATCGTTAAATTTCTGAGGTGGTGTGCCGATTGCCCAGCTCTCCCCAGAAGGATCTTGATTCAGTGGATCTGTTGGTGAAGACTGCCGTTCTTGCTGTGCGAGTGCCCAGCTCTGCAAATTGAGTAGGAAGATGCTTTCATTGGTGGGGTCGTAAGTGTTAGCAGCCTCCGAGGATTCAGGCAGGATCACCAGTGGCAGGGCTAATCCCTTGGCGATCGACAGTGATGTAGCGCCGTGATAGTGAGGATGTGACCAGTTGAGACCACTCATGTGGTCTTTAGGGAGTTTCCACGATACGTTCCAGCTTTTCCCTGGTTTTAGTGACAGCAGAACATTATCGCTGTTCCCACCAGGTGACACATGTAGGCCGTGACCGTGCAGGTTGGTGTTGTAGGCGTGATCATTGCTATCGATGATCTCAGCTTGAACCTTAAGATCGTTAATCAGCTTAATATTAATATTGTCGCCAGGATTGGCGACAAGTAATGGACCGGGGGTCTGTTTATTGTATTTCCAAAATGAGGTGTCATAGACGCTGTCAAACCTGCCCCCATCCTTGTTGGCCATCACTCGACCGAGGCCCTGAATCGTTTGACGATCCAGCGTTGACATCTTCAGAGTGACATTGAGACTTTTACTTGGCCCCCAGCTTGAATAGTAGCTTCCTTCAGTTGATGTCTTAGAGTACTTACCCTTGAGGTGGTTTTGATTGCCACGTTGCCATTGGCTCCAGCTGTCATCCATGCTGAGCCGAACATTCTCATTAGGCAGCACATTCAGGTATTCATTCGAGTCAAATCCAGCGCTCCATGCCGCCAGATTGCTCGAACCAATGGTTTTTGCACTGCGCAGTGCGTCGTAGGTGCCGGGTGTGGCCATGGAGACAAAGACTTTCTTCCACCTTAGGGCCGGCTCTTATGTTTCGCGACTTTTTGAAACACAGACATGTCCGACTTCACAATTCCTCTCGAATCAGCACGACCCGACTCTCAACACTAGTCGCTTAATTCAGCTGCATCTGTCCCTCTCGCAAGCCAGTGACCGTATCAGGAATCTTTGTAACCGTTGATACGCTTAACTCTTGCACCAAACATCATGGAGTCTGACTAATTATCAGGATGGCTACATGCTGACTCGATCCAGTGGTCACAGTAAATGGCCAGCTTCTGCTTTTTTTAGCTCTTCTCTGATCCGGGTTCTTATTGAGTGTGCTCTTCTCATAGGCTATTGTCTTTTAGCAGAGCGACTGAAGCTCCTTCCATGACAGAGCATTCGGAGTTAGTTAGGGTCTGCTGAGAAAGTGGATTCGGGGTCAGCTTCAACAAAAAGGAGATCT
>CALJTZ010000288.1 GCA_937975655.1 uncultured Synechococcus sp.
CTGGGCAACCGCCTGCGCCAGCTCGAAGGGGACGAGCGCGAGGCGGAGCTGGCGGTGCTGCAGGAGCTCAGCGGCTTGGTGGCCGCCGAGCAGGAGGCCCTCACCCACCTGCAGCAGGTGCTGGTTCAGCTCGATGCCGGCGTGGCCCGTGCCCGCTATGGCGCCTGGCTGGGGGCGGTGCGGCCGCAGCTGGAGGCCGATGCCTTGGCCCCGCTGGTGCTGGAGGGCCTGCGTCATCCCCTGCTGCTCTGGCAGGAGCGGCGCCAGCAGGGCCATCCTGTGGTGCCCGTGGCTGTCACGGTGGGCTCCCAGTTGCGGGTTGTGGCGATCACGGGGCCGAACACCGGCGGCAAAACCGTGACCCTCAAGAGCGTGGGTCTGGCGGCGCTGATGGCGCGCGCTGGCCTGTTCCTGCCCTGCAGCGGCACGCCCCGCCTGCCCTGGTGCGCTCAGGTGCTGGCGGATATCGGCGATGAGCAGTCGCTGCAGCAGAACCTGTCCACCTTCAGCGGCCACATCCGCCGGATTGCGCGCATCCTCGAGGCCTTGCCGCCCCCAGGCAGCGATCTGGCGGCCACCGACGGCGCGTCGCTGGTGCTGCTGGATGAGGTGGGGGCCGGCACCGATCCCACCGAGGGCACGGCCCTGGCCATTGCCCTGTTGCGGCAACTGGCAGAGCGGGCCCGGCTCACGATTGCCACCACCCACTTCGGGGAGCTCAAGGCCCTCAAATACAACGATGCGCGGTTCGAGAACGCCTCCGTGGCGTTCGACGTGGAGACCCTCTCACCCGCCTATCACCTGCAGTGGGGCATCCCCGGCCGCAGCAATGCCCTGGCCATTGCCGCACGGCTGGGGCTGGAGGGGGCCGTGCTGGATGAGGCCCAGCAGTTGCTGGCTCCCCGCGGGGAGGGGGAACTCAACCAGGTGATTGCGGGGCTGGAAAACCAGCGCCAGCGTCAGCAGGAGGCTGCCGAGGAGGCCGCTGCCCTGCTGGCGCGCACGGAACTGCTGCACGAGGAGCTGCTGCAGCGCTGGCAGCAGCAGAAGGATCAAAGCGCCGAGCTGCAGGAGCAGCGCCGCCAGCAGCTGGAACGGTCGATTCGCGATGGCCAGAAGGAGGTGCGACGCATCATCCGCCGGCTACGCCAGGGCCGGGATGTGGATACGGCGGCCCTGGGCGAGTCGGCCCGCCAGGCCGGCCAGCGACTCAAGAAGCTGGAGCAGCAGCACCGCCCTGTGCCGGAACGGCGCGAGCACCGCGGCTGGCTGCCGCAGCTGGGGGATCGGGTGAGGGTGCTGTCCCTGGGCAAAGCGGGCGAGGTGCTGGCCCTCTCCGACGATGGCCGCGAACTCACCGTGCGCTGTGGCGTGATGCGGCTCAACCTGGAGCTCTCGGCCATCGAGGGGCTCCACGGTGAAAAGCCGTCCCCACCGGAGCCGATCAAAGCGCAGGTGGCGATCAAGAGCCGCCGCAATCCCGCCAGCCGGGGCCCCCAGGTGCGCACCGAACGCAACACCGTGGATGTGCGCGGCATGCGGGTGCATGAGGCGGAGGCCGCCGTGGAGGAACAGTTGCGCGTGGCCAATGGTCCGCTCTGGGTGATCCATGGCATCGGCACCGGCAAGCTCAAGCGCGGCCTGCGGGAGTGGCTGGCCGGTGTGCCCTACGTGGAGCGGGTGAGCGATGCCGACCAGGGCGATGGCGGCCAGGGCTGCAGTGTGATCTGGCCCAAATAGGCCATCAGCCGAGCTGGGGCAGCAGCGGTTCCGGGCCACTGGCCACAGCTACCAGGGGCTCTGGCCGGGGGATGGCTTCCCCACTGGCATCGAACAGGCGCCAGCCGCTGGGGTCCACCTCCAGGTGCACCGTCTGACCCGGCACCAGGGCTTGGTCTGGCTCGGCCCGCAGCTGCACCAGGTGATCCCCCTCCAGCAGGCGGCAGGTGAGCAGTTGCTCATTGCCGAGGGCCTCGCTGTGGCTCACTTCAGCGGCCAGGTTGCGATTGGTGGCAGGGGCCAGTTTCAGGTGTTCGGCCCGCAGCCCGCCGGTAAGGGCCTGCGGCTGGCCCGCGGCATGCCAGCGGTTCAGGGCTTCGGCCATGGGGGCCTCCGGCAGGAAGCGCTTGCTGCCCAGCTGCAGCTGGCCGCCGCCCACGCTGAGCACCGGCAACAGATTCATCGGGGGGCTGCCGATGAACTGCGCCACGAACAGGTTCGAGGGCCACTGGTAGAGCTCGATCGGCGTGCCGAGCTGCTGCAGGCAGCCCCGGTTGAGCACGGCGATGCGGTGGCCCATGGTCATGGCCTCCACCTGGTCGTGGGTCACGTACACGGTGGTGGTGCCGAGCCGGCGCTGCAGCTCCACGATCTGGGCGCGGGTGCCGGTGCGCAGCTTGGCGTCGAGGTTGCTGAGGGGTTCATCCATCAGAAACACCGCCGGTTGGCGGGCGATGGCGCGCCCCAGGGCCACCCGCTGCTTCTGGCCGCCGGAGAGTTCCTTGGGCAGCCGGTCGAGCAGGCCCCCCAGCTCCAGGGTGTCGGCTACATCGCGGATGCGTTGCGCGATGCGGCTTTCGCGGCTGGAGGGGAAGCGCAGGGGGGCAGGCAGCTGGCGGCTGGCGCGGTGCAGGCTGTCGCCCAGTTGCTGCAAGGGCGTGCGGGCCCGTTGCCGGCGCAGGCCGAAGCCGATGTTGTCCGCCACGGTGAGGTGCGGATACAGGGCGTAGCTCTGGAACACCATGGCCACATCCCGCTGGGCGGGGCGCAGCCCGGTGACGCAGCGATCCCCCACAAACACCTCCCCGGAGGTGGGAGTTTCCAGGCCTGCCAGCAGCCGCAACAGCGTGCTCTTGCCGCAGCCCGATGGCCCCACCAGCACGAGGAATTCTCCGTCTGCGATGGCCAGATCCAGCTGCCGCAGCACCTCCACCGGTGCGCTTCCCCGCCTGGGCGGATAGGTTTTGCTGACCTGCTGGAAGCGAACCTCTGCCAAGACGGGCCTTCTCGAGGGCCCGATCCTAGGGTTGCTCAAATGCAGTTCATTGATCAGGCCCGCATTGCGGTGCGCGCCGGCCGCGGCGGCGACGGCATCGTGGCCTTCCGACGCGAGAAGTACGTGCCCGCCGGCGGCCCCTCAGGGGGGGATGGCGGCCGGGGGGGCGATGTGTGGCTGGAGGCCGATGTGAACCTCCAGACCCTGCTCGACTTCAAATACAAGCGCTTGTTTGAAGCCCAGGAGGGCCGCCGCGGCGGCCCCAACAAGAGCAGCGGCGCCAGCGGCGACCACCTCACCATCAAGGTGCCCTGTGGCACGGAGGTGCGCGACCTGCGCACCAACATCCTGTTGGGCGATCTCACCGAGAAGGGCCAGCGGCTGCTGGTGGCCGCCGGCGGCCGCGGCGGCCTCGGCAATGCCCACTACCTCAGCAACCGCAACCGCGCTCCCGAGAAGTGCACCGAGGGCCGCGAGGGGGAGGAGTGGAACCTGCAGCTGGAGCTCAAGCTGCTGGCGGAGGTGGGCATCATCGGCCTGCCCAACGCCGGCAAGAGCACCCTGATCTCCGTGCTCTCCGCCGCCCGGCCCAAGATTGCCGACTACCCCTTCACCACCCTGGTGCCCAACCTGGGGGTGGTGCGCCGTCCCACCGGCGATGGCACCGTGTTCGCCGATATCCCTGGCCTGATTGCGGGGGCCGCCCAGGGCGCTGGCTTGGGCCACGACTTTCTGCGCCACATCCAGCGCACCCGGCTGCTGATCCACTTGGTGGATGCCAGCTCCGAGGATGTGGTGCGGGACCTGGCGGTGGTGGAGCAGGAGCTGGCCGCCTATGGCAGTGGTCTCGATGAGCGGCCCTGCCTGGTGGCACTCAACAAGACCGAACTGCTGTTGGATGAGGAGCTTGAGGAGCGGCTTCAGCAGGCCAGGGACCACTGCGGCCGGCCCGTGATGGCGATCTCTGCGGCCACCTCGAAAAATCTGGACCAGCTCCTCGCCGCAACCTGGCGGGAGCTGGGGATCTGAGACGTAACGGCTGGGCCGAAAGGCTCAGTCGTCGTAAACGCGGCATTCGGGAGCTTCCGGGTTGAGGTCGCAGTACACCTCCAGGGAGCTGGGGTCGTGCTTGTCCTCGGGGTGATGGGCCTTGTACTCCTCGAGGCCCTTGAGTTCCTCTTCGAGGTGACGCACCTTGGCCTCGTCGCCGACCGCCTTGGCCGCTTCGATTTCGGTCTGGTCCTTGGCGATGTGCTCGTCGATGGTGTTCATGAAAGGGGCCGGAGATCCTCAGGCCGCTCGACGTCGTGCCCACCATACGAGTCGTCACCAGGGGGTGGCGCCATTTGTGGCGGGGTTCTGATTTCGTCCCCCAGCGGCCACAGGAGGCCGCCGTGGCTAGCAGAAGAACAGACGCCACAGCTGCCCATGGCACGCATCAAGCAACGACGGGATCGTCATTTCATCGATGCGGATGGCCGGCTCTATTGGATCAATGGGCCCGATCAGCACTGCTACCTGTCTGAACAGCGCCAGTGGCGCTCAGGCCTCAGTTTTGATGAGGTGCTCGAGTGGAAACAGTGTGCTCCCAGCGGTCTGGTGAGTCAGCGCTTCAGCTCCGTGCAGGCCGCCTGTGAGGCCTTTGAGCACCGTCAGGTGCAGTGGACGCTCGATCTCTACCTGCGCCACATGGGCGATGAGATGGCCCTGCAGCGCGGTGCCGATGATTACAAGCCCACGGCCATCAAGCAGCAGGAGGCCCAGGGGGGCCGGGTGCGCCAGCAGCCCTGGCAGGGCACGGTGTTGCCCTCACCCCGTTGCGATTTGGCGGCGCGGCCGGGTTGCGGATCCGGCGAGTTACCCCATCTGCGGCGCCGGCGGCGGGGGGCCACGGTGCCCGCCACTCCCGGCTCAGGCGGATAGCTCGCTGAGTTCGAGCCAGCGCTCTTCGCCCGCCTCGATCTGCGCCAGCAGGGCCGAGAGTTCCTGGGTGAGGGCCTCCAGGGCCGTGTAGTCGCTGCCGCTCGCGCCCATCAGGCGTTCCAGCTCGCCGCGCCGCTGTTCCCAGGCCGGCAGGTTGGTTTCCAGGGCGGCCAGCTCGCGGCTTTCCTTGAAGCTCCGCCGCCGGGTTTTGGCCGCGGCGCTGGTCTTGTCCGCGGCCGGATCTTTGGCCGCGCTGCCGTCCGGGGGCGCCGGCTTGGCGGCGGCTCGCGTGGCTGGTTGGCTCGCGATGGCGGCCTGGCGGTCCAGGTAGGCGCTGTAGTTGCCCTCAAACCGCTGCAGCTCGCCGTTTTCGAAGCTGAACAGGCGGTCCACCGTGCGGTCGAGAAAGTAGCGGTCGTGGGACACCACCACCACGCAGCCCCGGAAGTCCTCCAGAAAGTCCTCCAGCACGGTGAGGGTGTGGACGTCGAGGTCGTTGGTGGGCTCGTCGAGCAGCAGCACGTTGGGCGCTTCGATCAGGAGCCGGCACAGGTGCAGCCGCCGCCGCTCGCCGCCCGAGAGCTTGCTCACGGGCTGGTGCTGCTGGGCGGGCGGGAACAGGAAGCGCTCCAGCAGCTGCGAGGCACTGAGCTGGCTGCCATCCACCTCCACGGTGCTGGCCGCTTCCTTCACCACATCGATCACCTTCTTCTCGAGGGCCTTGGTGTTGCCCAGCACGGTTTCGGAGTGCTGATCGAAGTAGGCCAGCTTCACGGTGCCGCCCAGCTCCAGGCGGCCGCCATGGGGCCGGCGCCGGCCGGCGATCAGATCCAGCAGGGTGGATTTGCCCGAGCCATTGGGGCCAATGATGCCGATGCGATCTTCAGGGCTGAAGTCGTAGCTGAAGGCCTTCAGCAGGGGAGTGCTGCCGGCCGTGCGGGCCTCGTCGGTGGCCCACACCGCCAGGTCTTCGGCCTCGATCGCTCGCTTGCCCAGCCGCCGCTGGTTGCTGGCCAGGCTGATCTGGCCCTTGGTTTGCCGTTTGGGGGCCTCCTGCATGGCCTCGATGCGCTGGATGCGGGCCTTCTGTTTGGTGCTGCGGGCCTTGGGGCCGCGCTTCAGCCACTCCAGCTCCCGCCGCAGGGCCCCCTTGAACTTCACCTCGCTGGCGGCCGCGGCAGCCTCTTCCTCCGCCTTGCGGGCCAGGTAGTAGGCGTAATTGCCGCTGTAGCTGCGGGCTTCGCCGCGATCCACCTCCACGATGCGGCGGGTCACCTGATCGAGCACGTAGCGGTCGTGGGTGATCAGCACCAGGGCGCCGCTGAAGCGCTCCAGATAGCCCTGCAGCCACTGGATGCAGTCGGCGTCGAGGTGGTTGGTGGGTTCATCCAGCAGCAGCACGTCCGGCTCGGCCACCAGGGCAGCGGCCAGGGCCAGGCGCTTGCGGTAGCCGCCGGAGAGTTCCCCCACCTTGCGCTGGGTGTCGCCGATGCCGAGCCGATCAAGCACCTCGCGGATCTGTTGCTCCAGGTCCCAGGCCTGGCTCTGATCCATGCGGGCATTGAGGCTGCCCAGTTCGGCCAGTAGGGCCGTGTCGTCGCGGCCCTCGGCATGGGCTTGGCCCAGGGCATCGCTCAAGGCGGTGTAGCGGCCCAGCAGCTCCATCTTTTCGCCGCTTTCGGCGAACACCTGTTCGAGCACCGTGCGCTCCGGATCCATCTCCGGTTCCTGGCTCACCAGCACGATGCGGGCCTGGGGCAGCACCCGCCGCTCGCCGGCACCGGGGGGCTCCAGGCCCGCTAGCAGCCGCATCAACGTGCTTTTGCCCGCCCCATTGGGGCCGATCAGCCCCAGCCGCTCCTTCTCCCCCACGTGCAGGGTGAGGTTGTCGAAGAGGGTGCGGATGCCGAAGTCCTTGCGGACTCCCACCAGGCTGATCAGGCTCACGCTTTGGAGGGCTGGCGTTGACCCTCCAGATAAGCAAACACACTCTTGTCGCCCACGTCGGCCGCGGCTGGCATCGGGAACTTGCGCAGGGTGAGCAGCAGCAGCAGGGTGGCCTCCAGCGCCAGCAGAGCACCGGTGATGCCCGCCTCCAGCAGGCCACTGAGGTGGCCCAGCAGGGCCAGCGGCAGCAGCAGGGTCACGCCGATGGCCTCGGGCCGGCGGAAGCAGAAGAACTCCTTGAAGCCGATGCCCGCCAGGGCGGCGAAGAAGGGCCCCACGGCCCAGATCCAGCGGCCGTTGGTGGCCAGGCTGGCTGCCATGGTCCCCGGGCCGACCGCCAGCCCGAGGGCGACAAAGCCCAGGCAGCCCACCAGCCAGAACAGCTGCAGCGCCAGGTGTAGGGGCCGCAGATAGATATGAATCCAGCGCAGGGCCAGGCCCAGCCCCGCGGCCATCGGTAGCAGCCACGGCCAGAGCGCCCCATCGCCCAGCCAGTGCCACTGAGCCAGCAGCGCGGCCTGGGCGATGGCCACGGTGAGCAGCGCCAGGCGGTAGCCCAGCACCTCGCGCCGGTCGAGGGCGGTGATGCTGAAGGGTCCGTAGACCCCCTCGAATACGGGATCACCGGCGAGGGTGGTGCTGCTCATGGCTGCTTGCCGGGTTGGGCCTGCACCAGTGTGGCCAAGTCGGGCCCGGCGGGCACGATGCCGGAGGGATGCAGTGGGAAAAGGGCTCCGAAGTAGTCGTGGCGCCAGGCCTCCGCAAAGCAGGTGGCCGCCACCTGCGGCAGGGCATAGACGCGCTGGCGCCAGGCCCAGAGGGCCGGAAAGTGCCACAGCGGTTGGCGGCTCACGCCGAACAGGGGGGCGTACACCAACTCCAGGCGGATCAGGGTTGGGAACAGCTGCACATCCGCCAGGCTGAGTGCCTCGCCGCAGAGCCAGGGGCCGGCGCCTGCCAGGGCCTGTTCTGCCTCCTCCAAGGCGGCAAACAGCTCGGCCTCGGCCCGGTTGTAGGCGGCTTGGTTGCGGGCGAATCCGCAGCGGTAAACCCCGTC
>CALJTZ010000289.1 GCA_937975655.1 uncultured Synechococcus sp.
AAACCGAGGTTGAACCAGGCGATACCTTGTTCCGGGATCGCCCGCAGTCCATGGCTGATCAGCCGCTGGGCCAAGGCGGGATCATCGGCGATCTGTTCACCGCCGCGGTTCACCCAGTCGTAGGGGTTCCAGTGCGTCATGTTCAGCGGATTCCAGAGTGTGTCGGCCCCCAAAGTGCCTCCAGTTGCTGGGCTGCCTGGGCCACACTGAAGTCTTTCCGTACCCGCTCCTGTCCAGCTGCCTGCAGCCGCTCGAGCAACCCTGGCTCCTCCACCAACCTCAGCAGTTGTTGTGCCAGGTCTGCTGAGTTTCCCGGTTCGAAACGAAGCCCGCTCACGCCATCCTCCAGCAGCTCCGCTGCCCCGCCCACGCCACTGCTCACCAGGGCCAGCCCACTGGCCAGCATTTCCGCCCCGACAATGCCGAAGGCCTCGGGATAGATCGAGGGGAATACGCCGACATGGTGCAGCTGTAGGTAGCGGGCCAGTTTGCTTCGATCCAAGGGGCCCAGCCAGCTCAGTCTGTCCGCCAGGCCTGTCTGGGTGGCCAGTTTGTTGAGCTGTTGCCAGTAGCCGGCCTGGAATTCCGCACCGGCCAGGTTGAGTTGGAGTGCCACACCATTCTGGTGGAGGAGTGCAGCCGCTTCCACCAGAGTGTGGGCCCCCTTGCTGCCCATGAGGAGGCCTGCGAAGCACACCTTCAGTGGGTTGGCCGGTGTACCCAGTGGGGATGTCCCGTTCAGCACCTGGTTTGCCCTCCCGAACAGCTCCATGCGGGCGCCTGGATACACAACCGCACTGGCAGCCACTGGTAAGCCCGCAGCTGCCAGGGCCTCGCGCACGGCCAGGCTGGCGGCCACCAGTTGGTAGTGGCCATCCTTCGGCCATTGCCGCGCTTCAAATGGCGGCGTCATGAACCCCACGTGGTGCAGCAGCGGAATGCCTGGCTCCAGCAGTGGTTGCAGCAGTTCTGCCCCCAGCAGATCGAGGTTGCCCAGGAGGATGCCGCTATAGCGCCCCCGAGCCAGCACCTGGCGCACCACGCTGGCGTTGTGCTGATCGATGCAGGTGCAGGCTCCTGCATCGTCCAACAGGCTCACCCCCCCCTCAAAGCTGCCCTTCAGGCGCAGCAGGCGCTGCGCAGGCTCACCGTTGGGGCCGCTGTCAGAGGGCCCGAGATAGGGCGCATCGGCGCACAACACGGCCAGCTCGTGCCCACGCCGCTGCAGCCCCCAGGCGAAATCCGCCAGGCTGCGCCCGTAACCACCCAGCTCTTGGGGGGGGTAGAGGTTGGAAACCACGAGCAGCCGCATTCCCCCATCTTCGCTGTTCGTCTTGCTCCTAACCTGTTGGCACGGCTGCCTTCTCCATGCGGATCCTGATAGCCATCGTTCACTACTGGGATCCCGAGGGCGATGGCCAGCACCAGTCGCTTCGGCCCAATCCAGCCCCCAGGATTGCCGCCCTGCAGGAGCAGCTGCTGGCGCTGCGTCGTCTCGATGTGCGCCGCTCCTATCTGCATATGGGCGATTCCTGCGCTTACCCAGCGGATGAGGCGATCCGCCATCGGATCGATGTGAAGGTGATCACCGATGGTCAGCACCACGTGCTGAATCAGCTGGAGGCGCCCTACCAAGGGCTTTTTGAAGAGGTGGTTACCACCCCAGCCAATGGCCGCATGTTGGGTTTCGAGGCCCAGCGCTATCTGGCTGATCAGGTGGATGCCGATTACGACCTGTTCGGCTACTTCGAAGATGATCTGGTGATCCACGATCCTCTGTTCTTCCGCAAGTTGCACTGGTTCACCCAGCTGCTGGGTCCAGACACCTTGCTGCTGCCCCAGCGTGTGGAGCTGGCCCGTTGGCCCAGCTTGGTGGACCGCTTCTATATCGATGGCCCTCTGGCGGACCGAGATTTGGCCCAGCTGCCGCTCCAAGCCGGCCCTGTGTTGCTGGTGCCTTTTCTCAGCGAACAGATGGCCTTTGAGTCTCCCCGAAATCCTCATGCGGGGTGTTTTGTGCTCAGCGCCGGCCAGTTACGCCACTGGATGGATCAATCCTGGTGGCTCGATCGCGATTGCAGTTTCATCAGCCCCCTGGAGAGTGCGGCCACCCTGGGTTTGGTGAAAACCTTTCGGCTCTATAAACCCTGCCTGTCCCATGCGGCCTGGCTTGAGGTGCAGCACTGGGGCACGAGCTTCCACTCGTTGCTGGAGGCGTCCTGAGTGGCACAACCACCCGTTCAGCTGATCTGGGGCTGTGATCCCCAGCGCCAACTCGAAGTGGCCTGGCTGCGGTCCTTGTTGTCGGGCTTCACCTTGCGGGAGAGCTTGGCTACACCCGGGCTTTCCGAGCAGTGCCTGCTGCCATCTGTGCCCCGGATCCTTGTGGAATCGGGCTTGTTGCGGCTTGAGCATGCTCCTGCCCCAGCCAGGCTGGAGCAGCAGCGGGAGGCCCGTGCTCAGCGCCTCGCCCGGCTGGCTGCCGCTGGCTCTTTCACGTTGGTGCACCTCAGCGATGAGGAGGGCTTTGATGCCGATGAGCTCTACCCGATGCTGCCCCATGGCACGGTCATCTGGAGAAACTTTCCCCATCCCCGTTTTGCCTCTGCGGCCTCCGTGCCGCACAGTTTTCCCATCGGCCCCCGAGCGGAATTCCTGAATCCAGGGCCGCTGCTGCCCTCCAGCCACCGCCCCCTGCCGTGGGCCTTCATGGGTACCCTCTGGGGTAGTGGATCTCGTCGTTTGGCGACAGCGCTGTTTCTGCGCAGCCTGCCCCAGGGCTTCTTCTTCGGCGGCAGCCACTTCGGCCTTGGTTTGCCTTTGCCGCAGTATCAGGCCACCCTCGGCCAGGCCGTGTTTGCCCTGTGCCCCGAGGGAGATCGGCATCTCGACACGTTTCGTCTCTACGAAAGCCTGCAGATGGGTTGTATTCCCCTGCTCGTGGATTGTGGTAACCAGGCTGCAGCCTTGCTCGGCCCCAACTGCCCGATTCCTGTGTTTGCTTGTTGGCACCAGGCTTTGGCCTATGCCCAGGTCCATCGAACTCAAATGGCTCAGCTGGATGCCTTGCAGACGAAGCTCCAGCAGTGGTGGCGGGAGCGCCGCCAGGCCCTGGCTGCCGCTCTGCAGGATTGCCTCTATACGCCCATCGCGCCTAGCAGCAGGTGCAGCGGCTCCCGCCAGCAGCCAAGCCTGTTC
>CALJTZ010000290.1 GCA_937975655.1 uncultured Synechococcus sp.
CGCTTCTCGGCGATGGGCAGATAGCTCGGTAGGAAGGCGTTGCCACAGGCGGAGGCCAGCTGGAACAGCTGCTCCCAGCTCTGGTTCACGGCACCGCCGGCCTGGCTGGCGGCCGCCGCGGGGCCGTTCGGATCCTGGCCCTTGTAGAGCACGCCGCGGGGATCCTGGTAGTCGTAGAAGATGCCGCCCACACCGCGGGTTTCCTGGCGGTGCTTGAGGAAGAAATACTCGTCGCACCAGGGCTTGAACACCGGGTAGTAGGCCGGGTTCACGCTGTCGCAGGCCCCCTTGAGGGTGCGGTGGAAGTGCTGGGCGTCCTCCAGGAACGGGTAGTAGGGGGTGAGGTCGGCGCCACCGCCGAACCACCACACCGGGCCCGCCTCGAAGTAGCGGTAATTGAGGTGAACGGTGGGGATATAGGGATTGCGGGGGTGCAGCACCATCGAGGTGCCGGTGGCAAACCAGCGGTGTCCCTTGGCCTCTGGCCGCTGGCTGAGGATCGACGGGGGCAATTCCGAGCCCTCCACCTCCGAGAAGTTCACACCGCCCTGCTCGAACACGCGGCCCTGCTTCATCACCCGGGAGCGGCCGCCACCGCCCTCGGGGCGCACCCAGCTCTCTTCCGCAAAGCTGCCCACGCCATCGAATTGCTCGAGGCCGGCGCAGATGGAGTCCTGCAGGCCCATCAGCAGGGCCTTGGCCCGGGCCCGGGAATCGGTGGGAGGGGCCTCCAGGGCCGGCGCGGCGGGCATGGCGTCGGCGCTGGCTGGGCGAAGCCCGGTCACCTTGTTCTTTGCGCGGGACAGCAGGCCCTTCAACATCAACGCCACACCCCAGGGGGTGCCAGATCACGGCCTCACCTTTTCAGCCCGCGGCCCCAGCGCACAAGCTCTCGAGAGTGTTTGTCATCACGATCATGAAATGTCTGGCCCTCAAGGCGCCAGAACAGGGCCCCTAGGATCCAGACCCCCGCTCAGTTCTGCCGGATGGCCAGCGCCGATCCAGCTCTCGCCCAGGCCCTTGCCGCGCTTG
>CALJTZ010000291.1 GCA_937975655.1 uncultured Synechococcus sp.
AGAAAAGGCCGCTGAATCAGAGCTTTAGTGAACCAGAATGAACGGCCGTGAACCCTTTCTGGCAGCCTGAAAATCGCAGTGTCGGCAGTTCGATCCTGTCCCTGGGCACCAAAATCTCAAGAAAAATCAGTCAGTTAGAGAAACGACCCCGGCACGCTGCAGGTGCTCGCCGAGGCCATTTGCGCACTATTCGCGCAGCTAGACGTGCGCCCAAATTCGCCGGCGTCGGATGAGTGAAATTGTCGCGACGGAAACCCCGAGCTCAGTGGCGATTTGGGCTGCTGGCCTGTCGTCGGAACGGACTGCTAGCACCTGCGCTTCGGTGAGCTTTGCGCGGCCGTTGCTGCTGCCCTTGGCAGAGCGACCCTTGGCCACGCGATCGGCGACGTTCATCGCATGATCACCGACCAGCAGGTGCGTTGGGTTGCAGCAGGCCGGATTGTCGCAAGTGTGCATCACCACTTGATCGGGCTTGAGATCGATCCCGGCCGCAGTCACCGCAAAGCGATGCGCGTAGGTCGATGCCCCGCGATGCTTGAACTCGCCGTAGCCCCACGCGTTGCGGCGCGCAGTCCACTCCCAGCAGCGGCAGGTGGTCTGCCGCACGTCCACCTTCGACCAGAACCGTGCCTGCGTTAAAACGTCCACGCAATCGAGAGCGATTCAATCCCGACTATAACCGCGCCATCGGGTGCTTCAGCGGCGCCATCCTGAGCCGCGCGATGCGCCCTGGCGCCTCGGCCGGGTCATCCAGCGGAATCATGCGGAAGTCGTCAATGCCGTGGGTCTCGGCGAAGTGCTGCGCCGCGACGTGGGTGGAGAACGGCCCGATATGCCACGGGCCGGTCTGGAGGATGTAGGTCATGGGTGGATGGTAGTGGGGCCGCCGGAGCGGCCCGGTAGGGGTCAGACCAGCGCCCGGTTGGCGAGCATGGTGTCGGCAGTGGTCAGGCGCTGCATCAACTGGGGAAGGATGTGGAAGTGGCGCTCACGCTTGGCAGCTTGGATCATGCTCAGGGTCTCGGTGCGGAACTCCTGCCACTGCTGGCGCTGGGACTTGCGAGCGGGCTTGGCTGCGGGCTTGAGGACGACCACCTTGGAGGGCTGGGCGAGGTTCTGGGCCTTGAAGGCGGCGATCTCGGCGGCGGTGCGGGTGGGGTTGAAGCGGGTCATCGGTCGGGTGGCTGTCGATGTCCTAAATATACACCCCCCGCAGCGCAGCATCCCGATCGGGGCAGCCTATTCACAATCCGTCATATGGGTTTCCCTCGCTACCGTGAGCCAAGCCGGGGCCACGCCCATGCGCGCGCATATCGCCGAGATCACCGCCAAGGTGATCATCCGCAGCGACACCGACCCCGACCAGATCCCCGCCGACCTCTACAGCCAGATCGCCGAGTTCATCCACACCGAGGAGGACCTCCTCGATCTGGGCATCGAGCTGTTCACCCTGCCAGAAGATCTCGGTGGATCGGCACCACATTGACGAGACCCGGCTGGTCACCCGCAGGTCAGCCCGCGATCAGATCCACCTCGCGTGGAACTACCGCTGCGCCTACTGCGGCGATCCGCTCGGCCGCAGCCCGACGCTCGATCACGTCATCCCCAAGGTCCACGGCGGCCTCACCGTGCGCGAGAACCTCGTGAGCTGCTGCCTGATGTGCAACAGCCAGAAGGGCCACAAGGGCTGGGTGGACTGGTATCGCGCGCAGCCCTTCTGGTCCGCGATGGGCGAGTGGGCGATCGCGCGCTGGGTTGCAGGGGAGGGCTAAGATTCGGATCCAATGACTTTCGGAGTCACTGGGCATTCCGCAGCGGGGAGGCTGCGGCGAGGCCGGCACCTCGTGAGGACCGGCCACCTCCCCCCAACATCACGGCAGGATCTTCGACGCCAGCCAGAGCGCGAGGCAGCAGGCCACCACGTAGCCCACCAGCAGCTCGATCATCAGGGGCAGCGTCATGGCTCGGGCAGCACGTTGATCACGGCATAATCGCCGATCACGCTCAGCGCCGCACGGTTGTAGGCCTGCGCTGCCTCCAGCTCGGTGGCATGGTTGCCGAGGTAGTAGCGGCGCCCCCGATAGCCCAGCGCGGCGCGCCAGGGCAGCTTCGGGTTGGTGCTGCGCGAGACCCCGCGGTAGGAGCTCGAGGCCGTGGCCGGCCGCGGCCTGTTGGCCAGCGAGAGGTAATACTCCTCGCGGGTGGTGGTGCAGTTGAAATACCCCATCGGGTCAGCGTGCGAGCAGGTGGTCCAGATAGATCTCGGCCTGCCAGAGATCGGAGCTGTACCGGCAGTAGCCATTCGCGCAGCTGCGGTAGTAGAGCTCCCCGCCAGCAGCAGGCTCGAGCGTTTCGATGTAGCCATCGCCGCGATCAGTGCGGCCGAGGATCGTCGGCTCCGACATAGATCTCGCACCGTGCGGCAAATCTCCCCCCAGTCTGGCGAGCCTCGGGGAAGCCGAGCGTGCAGGCCTTGCGGGCCGGCTCCCACTGCAGGCAGTCCCAGCACATACGTGGAGCCCCTTCAGGCCGCAGATCATGCACCGCGGCCTGGTAGATCCGCTGCGCGCGCAGGAGCGCTTCCTGCAGGTGGATGGTGCCGGTGTCAGCCTCGAGCTGGTGGGTCGGCTTGGGGCCAAGGTTCACCCGGCAGTGCCACGTTCGATCCGCGCGATCGCAGAACAGCAGCAGGCGGCCGGCGTGGAGGCTGATCATTCCCCTTCGCCGTAGGCCGGCGAGTGATACAGCCGCTCGAGCAGGTGCGAGGCCGGCTCATCGCTGCCCCCGGTCACATAGCAGGCGACATCATCGCGCTGGTCGGCGGCGACGAACACCTCCGGCCAGTGGAGCTCCTTCACCACCACCAGACTGGTGCGGCGGCTGCGCACCAGCACCCACAGCG
>CALJTZ010000292.1 GCA_937975655.1 uncultured Synechococcus sp.
TTCCGCGGTGGCTGCCGTCAAGCTGGCGGAGCCGGCGGCTGCACCCAAGCCCGCGGCCAGCAAGCCCGAAGCCAAGCCCGCTGTCCAACTGGAACCCAAGCCGGAACCCAAGCCGGTGGCCAAGCCGGCTGCCAAGCCCGCGGCCCAGGCACCGGTAGTAGCCAAGCCCGCCCGCCCGGCACCGGTGGTGGCCCCGCCCGCCCGGCCCGCTGCGGCGGCCAAGCCCAGCAGCCCGGCGCGCCCGGCCGCTCCATCGGCTCCGGCCCGACCCGCCCCGGCGATCGTGGCCAAATCGCCCGCCACACCGGCACCGGCGGCGCGCAAGCCCGCCACCCCAACACCCCCTGCAGCTGCGGCACCCGCACCACGCCCCAGCGCTCCCCCCGCGCGTCCCGCGGCGGCCACACCCCAGCGCCCCGGCGCTCCGGCACCGGTTCGGCCTGCCCCCGGCAAGCCCCAGTTGGTGGGTCGTCCCCAGGGCGGGCAGGGCCAGGGCGGCAGCAACCGCCCGGCGCCCCCATCGGGTCGCCCGCCCCTGAGCCAACGCCCCGGCATGCCCACCCGCCCCGGCGCTCCGGCCCCCGTGCGGCCTGGTCAGGCGGGCAAACCCGGAGCTCCGCCCGTACGGGCCCAGGTGGAACTGGTTGGCAAGCCAATCCGCCGCGATGTCAGCGGCCCCGCTGGCGGCGGCACCCGCCCGGCTCCCCCCACGCGGCCAGGCATGCCCGGCATGCGCAAGCCGGTGGCCCCTGGCGAGCTCATGCAGCTGCAGAAGCCCGGTGCACGGCCGATGGCCGCCCCGCCGCGGCGCCCCGCCGGAGCCGGTGAAGCCGGTGCTCCAGGCACAGAAGGCGGGCCCGCTCGCCCCACTGCCACGCCCCCGAGCGCACCGCGCCGGCCCAACTTCCGCACACCGCAGGCCCCTGGTCGCGCCCGTCGCCCCGACTGGGACGACAGCGCCAAGCTGGAAGCCTTGCGCAGCCGCTCACCGCAGAAGCAGCGGCAGAAGGTGCACATCATCGGCGAAAACGATGATGCCCTCACGGCTGAGACCGGCGGCTTCGCCGGTGAACAGGAAGCGCTGGTGCTGCAGGCCAGCCTGGCCCGCCCCGCCAAGCCCCGCAGCAAGCCGGCAGCGCCTGCCGCCAAGCCCGTGGCGGCCATGCGCAAGCGCAAGAAGGAAACCACCCGCCAGCGTCAGCGCCGCCGCGCCATGGAGCTGCGGGCAGCTCGGGAGGCCAAGCAGCAGCGTCCCGACATGCTGATCGTGCCGGAGGGCAACCTCACGGTGCAGGAGTTGGCCGAAAAGCTCGGTGTGGAGAGCTCCGAGATCATCAAGAGCCTGTTCTTCAAGGGGGTGATCGCCACGGTCACCCAGAGCCTCGATCTCTCCACGATCGAAGCCGTGGCCGAGGAATTCGGCGTGCCGGTGCTGGAGGACGACGTCCAGGAAGCCGCCAAGAAGACGGTGGAGATGATCGAGGAGAGCGACATGGCTCACCTGATCCGCCGTCCCCCCGTGGTGACCGTGATGGGCCACGTGGACCACGGCAAGACCAGCCTGCTGGACGCCATCCGCAAAACCCGGGTGGCGGCAGGCGAAGCCGGGGGCATCACCCAGCACATCGGTGCTTATCAGGTGGAAATTCCCCACGCCGGTGAGCAGCGCAAGATCACTTTCCTGGACACCCCTGGTCACGAGGCCTTCACGGCCATGCGGGCCCGGGGCACCAAGGTGACCGACGTGGCCGTGCTGGTGGTGGCCGCCGATGACGGCGTACGCCCCCAGACCCTCGAGGCCATCAGCCACGCCCGCGCGGCTGAGGTGCCGATTGTGGTGGCGATCAACAAGATCGACAAGGAAGGTGCCAGCGCCGACCGCGTGAAACAGGAGCTCTCAGGCCAGGACCTGCTGGCCGAGGACTGGGGCGGCAACACCGTGATGGTGCCGGTGAGCGCCATCAAGGGCGAGAACATCGACAAGCTGCTGGAGATGATCCTGTTGGTGACGGAGGTCGAAGACCTCCAGGCCAACCCGGATCGCATGGCGAAGGGCACGGTGATCGAGGCCCACCTCGACAAGGCCAAGGGCCCAGTGGCCACGCTGCTCATCCAGAACGGCACCCTGCGCACCGGCGACGTGCTGGCGGCTGGCCCTGTACTTGGCAAGGTGCGCGCCATGGTGGACGACACCGGTAAGCGGGTCAAGGAAGCCGGCCCCTCCTACGCCGTGGAAGCGCTCGGCTTCAGCGAAGTGCCCACGGCCGGCGACGAGTTCGAGGTGTATCCGGACGAGAAGACCGCCCGCTCCGTGGTGGGCGATCGCGCCAACGAGGCCCGGGCCACCCGCCTGGCGCAACAGATGGCCTCCCGCCGGGTGTCCCTCGGCTCCATGTCTGGTCAGGCCAGCGAGGGCGAGCTCAAGGAGCTCAACCTCATCCTCAAGGCGGACGTTCAGGGCTCGGTGGAGGCCATCCTCGGCTCGCTGGAACAACTGCCCCAGGGCGAAGTTCAGGTGCGGGTGCTGCTCTCCGCTCCGGGCGAAATCACCGAGACCGACGTGGACCTGGCGGCTGCTTCCGGCGCCGTGATCGTGGGCTTCAACACCTCCATGGCTCCTGGTGCCAAACGCGCCGCCGATGCCACCGGTGTGGATGTGCGCGATTACGAAGTCATCTACAAACTGCTCGAGGACATCCAGCTCGCCATGGAAGGCCTGCTGGAACCCGAACTGGTGGAGGAGTCCCTGGGCGAAGCCGAGGTTCGGGCCGTGTTCAGCATCGGCAAGAGCGCCGTGGCGGGCTGCTACGTCACCAACGGCAAGCTGCAGCGCAACTGCAAGGTGCGCGTCTTCCGCGGCAAGGAGAAGGTGTTCGAGGGCGACCTCGACTCCCTGCGCCGCAACAAGGACGACGTGAAGGAAGTTGCCACTGGCTTCGAATGCGGCATCGGCACGGATCGCTTTGCCAACTGGCAGGAAGGCGATCGCGTTGAGGCCTTCAAACTGGTCACCCAGCGCCGCACCCTCACCCTCTGACCGTGAGCACCCTCCGGGGCAACCCAGCCCGCCGCGAACCCCTGCTGTGGCTCCAGCTGCTGGGGCTGGCGGTGCTGCCCCTGGAGGCGGTACTCCTGGTGCTGGTGCTGGCTGGCGCCGACCCAGGACTCTTCCCTGGCTTCGAACGGCTGCTCACCTGGGCACTCGGAGCCTTGGGGCCGGCGGTGCTGTTCTGGCGTCTTCCCCCCGATCTCTGGTCGCTGCTGCTGCTGCAAGTGCCGATGCGGGCCCGCCGGCCCGATCAGCTGCGCCTCAGCGCCCTCCAGACCGCCCTACCCCTGAAACTGTTGGCCTGCAGCGGAGCAGTGCTGCTACTGCCCCTAGTGTGGTGGGTCGATGCCTCCGCCGGCATGGCTTGGGCCTGGTCGCCCCTGGCCGCCAGCCCTCGGCTGGTGGTGCTGCTGGTGGCCGTGCCCCTGTTGGTGCTGATGCTGTGGCAATGGCAACAGGTGGTTCAGGCCCTGTGGATGTTTAGCCGCTCCACCCAGGAGATCGAGCAAACCCTGCCACTCACCCAGGTTGAGGCTGCCGAGCAACGCCTCAACCTGGGCTTGCCACTGTTGCTGCTGCCCGCCTTGGAGCTGGATCCAGCCGAAACCAAACCCCAGGCACCTGCAACCCCTGAACCGGCCGCTGCCGTGGCTGAACCTGAGGTTGAGGATCAGCCAGAACCCGTCGAAGATCCCGCGCCCGACCTCGTAGAGGAGCCTGCGCCGGAAGCGAGCCCGGAAACGATCACAACCGCGCCGTCAGTCGGCACCGCTGGACCCATCTCCGGGGTCAGCAGCACGATCCCGCCAGAGCAGGAACCCAAAGAGGCTGAGAGCGCCAACCTGGATCAGCAGATCTGAGCCAGGCACACCCTCGCCCGCAGAGGCTCGCATCGCCATCGTGGCCAGGCCAATCGCTGCAGAGGCTGTGAAGGCCAGCCATAGGGCCCTACGCAGGCCACGCCAAGGCGTGCGGGCCTCCTGCAGCAAACGGGCCCGGAGGGCCGGATCCAGGGGCTCACGGGAGGGAGGAACCATCGGCGTCACCGCGGGCCAGAGAGGCCTGAATGCTAATTTCATGGCGATGCCGGTGTAGCTCAGTGGTAGAGCAACTGATTCGTAATCAGTAGGTCGCAGGTTCAAATCCAGTCACCGGCTTTCACGACTGGTTGTCACACACAATCGCGCTCGGCTCCCTCGCTGGGGGCGGTGTTTTGTCGGTTGTCCACAACCGCGAACCGGTCTCGCCTGCGTCTTGATCAGAGCAAGCTCTCCGTGGCGCCCAGGGGATGCTGATCGCGAGGAAGTTCGCGGAGGAGTTGAAAATCCCGGAAGTCAAAACCTGGGCCCACGCAGCAGGTCACCAAACTCCAGCTGCCCATCGAGCGGGCCGCCTGCCACCAGCCCGCGGGCACCACAGCCACGGGTGGGATGAGCTCTCCTGAAGCGCCGCCACCGAGGCCCAAGGGGCCCAGGAGCCGCCGGGTTGGGGTACCCGCATCGGGTTTCAGGATCCAGAGCTCCAAGGGGTCGCCCCCAGCGAAGTGCCAGGTTTCATCGGCTTGGAGCACCCGATGCCAGCCGCTGGTTTCACCAGCCGCCAACAGAAACACGATCAGCGTTAACCCGGATCGGGCCTCGCCATCCCGACGCTGAACAGCCGCCTCACTGCGATGCAGCTCCCGGTACCAGCCGCCTTCCGGATGGGGCTGCAGCTGCAGCTCCGTCGCCACCTGAGCCGCTGTGCGCTGCAGCCCCACCACCACCACCGGCATCCCACCCACTGGAGCCACTCTCTCCCATCCCCCTGAAAAGCCAATAAAAAAGCCCCCGCCGTAGCGGGGGCTGATTGGGGGTGTGGTCGGGAGAAACTCCCGATCAAGCTCAACCGATTGCAGGTGCGGTCAAAGCCACGGGGGTGGCTTCTGCAGCGGCCAGGTCGAGGGGGAAGTTGTGAGCATTGCGCTCGTGCATCACTTCCATGCCCAGACCAGCGCGGTTCAGAACGTCTGCCCAGGTGTTCACCACGCGGCCTTGGCCGTCGAGGATCGACTGGTTGAAGTTGAAACCGTTCAGGTTGAAGGCCATGGTGCTCACGCCCAGGGCGGTGAACCAGATGCCAACCACGGGCCAGGCAGCCAGGAAGAAGTGCAGGCTGCGGCTGTTGTTGAAGGAGGCGTATT
>CALJTZ010000293.1 GCA_937975655.1 uncultured Synechococcus sp.
TCTTCCGATCTGCTCCGGCTGGGCGTGGCTGATTGTGAAACCTGATGGCAGATTGGCGATCACCAGCACAGCCAACCAAGACAACCCCTTGATGGATCTACCAGGCATCGAGAATGGCACCCCCATCCTCGGCTTGGATGTGTGGGAGCACGCCTACTACCTCAAATACGAAAACCGCAGGCCTGCTTACATCACAGCCTGGTGGGACGTGGTGAACTGGAAAGAAGTGAACCGGCGCTTTGACGCGGCAACCGTCAAAAAAGCAAACTAAGCCGTCTCAATAGATCGCTTATAGAGAGTCAACAATAAAAATGCAGACCGCCAACTGTACGCTACAATGATAACAACGCTACAACACAATTACCAAGCGTACATAATCAGTTTTTTCATCGGAATGGAGAATAAGAGCCAGTGGCCTCATGTGCCACCGGCTCGGGATTGGAGTCAGCAGATGCCTACCCGAAGTGGGGTAGCCTCTGTCTGGAGGTCAGCAAGGCTTTGGCTGGCATTTACCCCAATCTACGGAGAGGCTGGGAACGCAAATCTGAGGGATAGCCACCGCCGGCAGACAGGGGAGAATGGGGAGCATGGGCGCCTGGGGATGGGATGGCATCGAAGCGCACAGACTCCAACAAACTCCACCCACAAGGGATTCAGCAGACTGGTCAGACAGTGCATGAAGCATGGGTTTAGTCATGACAGACAAAAGGTCCGAAGGGACACCATCAGCCTGTGCAGCAATGCTCAAGGGACCTGCCCGATCCGCTGATTCGCGGCACAGTCGATGACGGCATCAGCAGGGCCAACGCAGATACGTTGATGCCTAAGCCAGCCAGATCGAGGCACGCGGAAGCCTCTTACTGGCAGACCCGACAACCAGGTCGATGAACATCCCCTTGCAGAACCTGCATAGTCCAAAGAAACCGAGAAAGCTAGGTGGGGCCTGCGAGTGCTGGACTCCCAGCGTCAGCAGTCACCCAAAGGCGACGCCGGAGCTTGGACTCCTCAAGGGCGACAAACTTGCCGCCACGGTGCTGGGTGTTTCGAATCTCTCCCACCATCCAGCAGACAAACTGTACTAAAACCCAGAACAGCGTGCAGAGCATGGTCTTCTCCAGCTGGGGTAACCGCGCTTGGTCCGATCGACCTGCATGACCATGTGTCGCTGCCGGCGTAGGGCGTAGAAGGGTTGAGTGAGATCAATGGGCAGGCATGGCGTCAACATCGGTCTTGCACTGGGTGGACAGCTAGTCGGCGGTCTTGATCCTCGTGCTGATCTGATCGGGGATGTTGAGGAGTGATGTCATGGTGATGGCCACGGACCTGCCTGGACGCAGGAAGCCTCTCACTTACGGTAAACAGATTCACTGCAACAACCCAAGACTGGAGGGCAAAGAAGGCAGGGCAGTAAAGACGATCTTTGCCCTCTTTCTTGGATCATCAGAGAGGGCTGCGTTATACGCAGTGATGAATGAAGGAGAAGTAGCTGAGGATGCCGTACATCTGAGGTTCCTCCGTAGGTGCTCGCCGACGTTATCCACGGTCGTCGCCAGGATGCCAATTTCTGATGCTACGGCGCAGTGATCCACCTGTTCACGTCAGTTTTGAAACCTTTGCTAGTGACCCATTGCCTGGGCCCATCAAGCCCGCCTAGCAACAACAAACTAAGGAGATGTGGCTTGAAAGTACTTTGGAACCAAAGAGATTCCGATCTCAATAGCTCTCAGGATAGCTTTTTGACGGTTATTGACACCAAGCCGTTGGAGCAACTGTCCACTGTAGGTCTGCACAGTCCTCACAGATAGGTTGAGACGCTCAGCTACTTCACGATTGTTCAGCCCAAGAACGTAGGCTTCAAGCAACTGTTGGTCTCGAAGACCAAGAACAATTCGGTCGGAGGAAGGTGAATCAAGAGCGACAGGAGATGCTTCCAGATAACGCACAATCGAAGGACTACGGTAGACCGTGCCCGCAATCAAGGTACAATGTACCGTCAAATCGATCTGAGCGGAGTAAGAATCGCTAATCAGGTTTAGGGCTTTGCGGATTTTCAGGTGATTTTTGATGGTGTTTAGCATAAGGTCTCCAAATTGTCTCTTCTCAAATTCTATCGTAGGCTAGATATGATAGATCGGAAGAGC
>CALJTZ010000294.1 GCA_937975655.1 uncultured Synechococcus sp.
CGCCTCTGCCACCCCGCCTGCGCCATCTGCGACGGCGCCCCGCAGGTCGAACAAAACCCGTGGCTGCGGTGCCAATGCAGCACCGCCTTGGCCGTTGCCGCCAGTTCCGCCTCACGCGGCGTCAGGTTCGCCATCACCGCCCGCAACTCACGGAACCCCAGCGTTCCCGGCAGGCCGGGATGGTGCTGCACCAACGGGTCCAGAAACCCCGCCCCCACCTGGGACGTGATCGTGATCGGCTCCGGCATCGGCGGCCTGGTGACCGCCTCGCAGCTGGCGGCCAAGGGCGCCAAGGTGCTGGTGCTGGAGCGCTACCTGATCCCAGGGGGGTCAGGCGGCAGTTTCAAGCGCGACGGCTACACCTTCGATGTGGGCGCCTCGATGATCTTCGGCTTCGGCCAGAAGGGGCACACCAACCTGCTCACCCGTGCCCTCGCGGATGTGGGCGAGGTCTGCGACACCATTCCCGACCCGACCCAGCTCGAGTACCACCTGCCCGGCGGGCTGAACGTGGCGGTGGATCGGAACTACGACAGTTTCGTGGCCCGCCTCACCGCCCTGTTTCCCCACGAAGCCCAGGGCATCCGCGCCTTCTATGACACCTGCTGGCAGGTGTTCAACTGCCTCGATGCGATGCCGTTGCTCTCGCTCGAGGATCCCGCCTACCTGGCCAAGGTGTTCTTCAAGGCTCCCCTGGCCTGTCTGGGGCTGGCCCGCTGGCTGCCGGTGAACGTGGGCGACGTGGCCCGCCAGCACATCCGCGATCAGGCGCTGCTCAAATTCATCGACATGGAGTGCTTCTGCTGGAGCGTGATGCCGGCAGACCTCACCCCCATGATCAACGCGGGGATGGTGTTCTCCGATCGCCATGCCGGCGGCATCAATTACCCCCGAGGGGGCGTGGGCGTGATTGCCGAGAAGTTGGTGGCGGGCCTGGAGCGCCATGGCGGCGCCATCCGCTACAAGGCCCGCGTCACCAAGGTGCTGCTAGAGCAGGGCCAGGCCGTGGGGGTGGAGCTTGCCAGCGGCGAGCAGATCCGCGCCCGGCGCGTGGTGAGCAATGCCACCCGCTGGGACACCTTTGCCGGCACCACCAACAGCGCAGGATCCGTGAGCCAGCCGTTGGTGGATGCCGGGCACACGCCGAACAGTGAAACCACCTGGCGCCGGCGCTACAAGCCCTCCCCTTCCTTCCTCTCCCTGCATCTGGGCGTGAAGGCCGACATCGTGCCGGCGGGCTTCCACTGCCACCACCTGCTGCTGGAGCAGTGGGAGGCCATGGAGGAGGAACAGGGGGTGGTGTTCGTGTCGATGCCCACGCTGCTGGATCCCTCGCTGGCACCCAGCGGCCATCACATCGTGCATGCCTTTACCCCCTCTTCGATCGAGGCCTGGCAGGGCCTCAGCCCAGGCCAGTACGCCTCCAAGAAACAGGCGGATGCCAAGCGGCTGATCCAGCGCTTGGAGGCGATCCTGCCGGGGCTGGAGGGTGCCATCAGCCACCGTGAAGTGGGCACGCCGCGCACCCATCGCCGCTTCCTGGGGCGCATGGGCGGCAGCTATGGACCCATCCCCGCCCTGCGGCTTCCGGGCCTGCTGCCGATGCCCTTCAACCGCACCGGCCTCAAGGGCCTCTATTGCGTGGGGGATTCCTGCTTCCCCGGCCAGGGCCTGAATGCCGTGGCCTTCAGCGGCTTCGCCTGCGCCCACCGCATCGGTGCCGATCTGGGCCTCAATCCCTGGGCGTTGCCGGCCTGAAACTCAAGGCAGCGCCATCACCAGGGCGCTCTGGGGCTCCAGCTGTCTCGGCGGACCCAGGCCAAGCCGTTGCGGTGGCCACAGCACCTGCCCAGCCCCCAGGGCCTGCAGCGGCAACGACTGGGTGCGGCTGCGGTTAAGCCACAGCTCCACACCCGAACCCCGCCGCAGCCGTAAGCCCTGATCTCCGCCCGGCCCCTGCAGCGGTTCGATCACCAGCTCCAACTCCCGCAGCGCCGGCTGCTCTCGTCGCAGGGCTGCCAGCGAAGCGATGAAGCCCCGCAGGTCGTGGGGCCAGTGCTGCGGATCGCGC
>CALJTZ010000295.1 GCA_937975655.1 uncultured Synechococcus sp.
GGGGGCGCATGGGGATTCAGCCGCAGGCGAGGGTGCTTTGCTCCTGGGTGCATTCCAGATCGCTCTGGGAGCCATCAGCCCAGTAGATGCGCAGGCTGTTGGACTCGGTTCCGGTGCGGTAGGTGAGCGACTTCACCACCCCGGCGGGAGGCTTACCAGCCTTGTCGGCGGTGTCGGCTGCCTGCGGATTGGCCTGGCGCTGTTCCAGCTGCTGAACCCGCAACTCCAGGCGATCGAGCCGCTGGCGTTCGGCCGAGGGGCCGCTGGCTTGGCAGCCAACCAGCGCTGAGGTGAGCGCCACGGTGAGCGACGCGGTGGCAACAAAGTGGATCGAGCGCAGCCGCATGGGCCCAGCACCGTTGGGGGAGCCCCGCTCTCTTAGCAGTGCCCACCGGGATTGGCC
This sequence comes from uncultured Synechococcus sp., assembly GCA_937975655.1. Taxonomy (GTDB): domain Bacteria; phylum Cyanobacteriota; class Cyanobacteriia; order PCC-6307; family Cyanobiaceae; genus Vulcanococcus. Next base: position 404 of record CALJTZ010000295.1, read on the forward strand.
ACGCGCTCGCTCCAGTACACGACGGCCCCGCTCTGCTCGAGCTGCTGGCGTCTCAAGCGGGCCTCATGGATGGGCACGGTCACTGCACCGCGCTCGCCATCCATGTCCCAACAGATCAGAACCACTGAGGCACTCCACACAGGAATCTAAGAAAAATCTTAAGTCGCAAATGGGATTGCCGCGAGAAAGGGGCGCTTTGCGGCGGATCCGCTTCGTGCCTCTTTACAGAACGCGCAATGTTCCGTTACGTTGTGCCAGGCGACGGCTTCGGCCGCTGTCCTACTTACCGCCAAGGGCCTTCGGGCACGCGGCATTCTTTTCCCGTACTCATGACCACCACTCTCCAGCAGCGCCAAGGCGCTTCTGCGTGGAACCAGTTCTGCGAGTGGGTCACCAGCACCGACAACCGCCTCTATGTGGGTTGGTTCGGCGTTCTGATGATCCCCTGCCTGCTGGCAGCCACCATCTGCTTCATCGTTGCGTTCATCGCAGCTCCCCCTGTTGACATCGACGGCATCCGTGAGCCTGTCGCCGGCAGCCTGCTGTACGGCAACAACATCATCTCCGGCGCTGTGATCCCCAGCAGCAACGCCATCGGCCTGCACTTTTATCCCATCTGGGAAGCCGCCAGCCTCGACGAGTGGCTGTACAACGGCGGTCCGT
>CALJTZ010000296.1 GCA_937975655.1 uncultured Synechococcus sp.
CGCCGACGCTCGGTCCAGTCTTCCTGGTCGTGGCGGCCAGTGTGGCGGCCAGCGGGGGTGGATCACCGGCGGCCCGTAGATTCCAGCCATGCTTAAAGCCGGAATCGTCGGTCTGCCCAACGTCGGCAAGTCGACCCTGTTCAACGCCCTGGTGGCCAACGCCCAGGCCGAAGCCGCCAACTATCCCTTCTGCACGATCGAGCCGAACTCAGGCATCGTGTCGGTGCCAGATCCCCGCCTGCAGCTGCTCTCCAACGTGAGTGGCAGCAAGGAGATCATCCCCACCAAGGTGGAGTTCGTCGATATCGCTGGCCTGGTGAAGGGGGCCAGTCAGGGCGAGGGCCTGGGCAACAAGTTCCTGGCCAACATCCGCGAAGTGGACGCGATCGTGCACGTGGTGCGCTGCTTCGAGAACGACGACGTGATCCACGTGAGCGGCTCGGTGGGCCCGGCCCGGGATGCGGAAGTGATCAATCTGGAGCTGGGCCTGGCCGATCTCTCCCAGGTGGAGAAGCGGCGCGAGCGCCTGAAGAAGCAGGTGCGCACCAGCAAGGAGGCCCAGGTCGAAGATGCCGCCCTCGAGCGCATCCAGGCGGTGCTGGAACAGGGCGGGGCGGCCCGCAGCGTGGAGCTCAGCGATGAGGAGGCGCTGATGGTGAAGCCCCTTGGGCTGCTCACTGCCAAGCCGATCATCTACGCCACCAACGTGAGCGAAGACGATCTGGCCACAGGCAACGCCTACTGCGACGAGGTGGCGGCCCTGGCCGAACAGGAGGGCGCCGGCACGGTGCGGATCTCGGCCCAGGTGGAGGCCGAGCTGATTGAGTTGCCCGAGGAGGATCGCGCCGAATTCCTGGCCGGCCTGGGGGTGGAGGAGGGCGGCCTGCAGAGCCTGATCCGTGCCACCTACACCCTGCTGGGCCTGCGCACCTACTTCACCACCGGGGAAAAGGAAACCCGCGCCTGGACCATCCAGGCCGGCATGACGGCCCCCCAGGCCGCCGGTGTGATCCATACCGATTTCGAGCGGGGCTTCATCCGCGCCCAGACCATCGGCTACAAGCAGTTGCTGGAGGCAGGCTCCCTGGCGGAGGCCCGCACCAAGGGCTGGCTGCGAGCCGAGGGCAAGGAGTACGTGGTGGCCGAGGGCGACGTGATGGAGTTCCTGTTCAACGTCTGAGCGACCCTGGGGCAACAGTCCAGAGGTGGCTGGAGGCCCCAGAATGGCGAGAGATCCTGTGGACCCGATGACCGTCCAGCCGCCTTCCACCCCCGCGGGTGCCCCCGCTGGCGAGCCTCTCCATCCCCACGACTTCGACGTTCAGAAGGAGCTGCACCAGCAGATCCGCAACGACCCCGACTACGACGACTGGGAATACGGCACCGAGCCCCTACCTCATGAGGCCTGGGTGGCTCCGCGCAACGCCGAGAAGAGCGCCTGAGCTTCAGCGCTTCGCATGGCTGCGGATCGGCCCCAGCAGCCCCAGCCCCAGGATGCAGATGGTGGCCACCAGCAGCCAAAGCACCGCTCCATGCCGGTAGCTGTCCAGCAGCACGCCTGCCAGTAGGGGAGCGCCGAAGGCGCTGATGGCAAAGCACTGGGAGAACAGGGCCATGGCCAGGCCCTGATGCTCGGGGGGGCTGAGTTCCACCACCGCTTCGGTGGCGATTGGCAGAAAGGCCGCTTCCCCCAGGGCAAGGGGCAGTTGCGCCAGCACCACCAGCCCGATGCCCTGGCTGCTCAGGGCCGAGAGGGCCAGCAGTGCTGTGCCGATGGCCATGCACACCAGGCTCAGTTTCAGCCCCACCACCACGGGCTTCTCGGCCAGGGCGCGGCCAACGGGCCATTGCAGCAGTAGCAGCAACCCCAGTTGCAGTCCGATCAGCAGCGCGCTGATGCTCTCCGGTTGGGCCGCCCGCGCCAGCCCGCCCCGCACCAGATCCAGGGGCAGGGCGCTTTGCATCAGGGCGGGAATGGCAGTGGCCACCACCGAGAGGGCCAGCAGCGGCAGCAGGGGGGGCAACCACTGGCCCCAGGGGAGCTTGATGCCAGCGGTTGGGCTGGCTGCGGGGCTGGGCAACGGCCGGCGCAGCAGCAGGGCAGCCACCACCACCAGGCAGAGCATGTCAACCACGTAAATCCCCCGCAGCCGCCCCAGGGCCGCCAGCAGGGCACCGCCCAGGGCGCCACTGGCGATGCCGAGGGCATCGGCGCTGCGTGCCAGGGCGTACCCCCGGGCTGAGCTCAGCGGTGCCGAGCTCAGCGGAACCGCCAGTTCAATGGCGGGCCAGTACAGCCCCATGGCTGTGCCCAGCAGCAGTTGGCCAAGGACGTAGGCCGTGAAGGTGTCGGCCTGCAGCAGCAGGCCATCCCCCAGCAGTGCCGTGGCCGCTGCTAGCAGCACCGGTAGCGAGCAGTTCAGGCCCCGATCCAGCAGGGCTCCGCTGGCGAAGCGCCCCGCCGTGCCGGTGAGGGCGGCCAGGGCCAGGCCCAGCCCCACGGACGCGGCGGAAAAGTGTTCGCGGTGGAACACCATCGGCGTGAGATAGAGCACCCCGCCGGCGCCGATGCTCGCCATCAGGCGAACCATGGCCAGTTCCCGTAGCGGCACGGGAAACTGGAACCACCAGCTCCGGCTTGCTGACTCCCTCTGTGGCTGTCCCAACGCGCTGTCGCCGCATCGCCGTAGTGGTGCGCAGTCTGCTTGTCAGTTCGTGGCTTTGGGCTGCCCTGTCGCTGCCGGCCCGTGCCGCAGACCAGCTCGAGGTGCGGCTCGATGGCATGCAGGTGCCGGTGGATCTACGGGAGCTGGAGGCCTGGAGTCGGGATCCTGGTCGTCCTCAGGGGGATCTCCGCGTCTGGCTCGCCCTGATTGAGCCCAGCAGTCGCGACGACCTGCTGCGGCTGTTGCAGGTCCCCCTGGTGCGCGGTCGCTCCCTGGGGCAGCAGTTGCTCAACAGCTGGGCGGGCCAGCGGGTGCTGGAGGAGGTGGGAGATCTGATCAGCACCGATCAGGGCAACGCTGCGCCGCTGCTGTTGGCCTGCCTGCAGCAGTTGCTCGCCACGCGGCCGCAGGTCACCACCATCGAGTTGTTGCGGGCCGTGCCCAGCCAACGGCTCATCCTTCACGTGGATGCCCTGCTGGAGTTGGCAGCCCAGTGGCGGCGCCAACTCCAGCAGCAGCAGCAGGCCCTGCAGGCTCTGCGGGCCTTGGCCCTGCCGCAGCGAGGGGCCTTGCTGCCCATCACCGATGGGCTCGCCCTGGGGTCAGCGTCCAGGCCTGCCGCTGCTATCACTGCCGCCCCGGCCCCTCAACGGCTCAGCCTGCCGGTGGCCCATCGCCCGCAGCCCCTGGCACTGGAGCTCTGGCAGGCCCGCGAAGCCCGTCCCCAGCAGCCCTGGGTGCTGCTCACGCCGGGTCTGGGGGGCAGCACGGGGCAGCTGGCCTGGTTGGCTTTGGCCCTGCGGGAACGCGGCTGGTCGGTGGTGCTGCTGGAGCACCCGGGCAGTGATGAGGCGGCGGTGCGCGAACTGCTGGATGGCCGGCGGCTGCCGCCGGGGGCCGAAACCCTGCCCGATCGCCTCCTGGATCTTCAGGCGGTGGTGGCCGCCCAGCAGCGGGGCCAGCTCCCGAGCTTGGGGGGCTCGGTGGTGTTGATGGGCCACTCGCTCGGGGGTCTCACCTCGTTGCTGGCGGCCGGCCTGCGGCCCGAGCCCGGCCTGCAGCGCCGCTGCCAGCGGGCCCTGGCCGGCCTGCCGCTGATCAATCTGTCCCAGCTGCTGCAATGCCAGGTGAGCCAGGTGCCCCTGCCGCCCCCGGTGCCCCTGGCCCAGCCCATCGCCGGGGTGGTGACGTTCAACGGCTTCGGCAGCCTGTTGTGGCCCCATCGCGGACTGCAGGGGGTTGGGGCGCCGGTGCTGATGCTGGGGGGCAGCCTCGATCTGATCACGCCGCCCCTGAGTGAACAGCTGCAGCTGTTTCTGCCTGCGGCCACGGCCAGCAGCCGTCTGGTGCTGGTGGAGGGCGGCAGCCACTTTTCGCCGGTGCGGCTGAGGCGGGGTGACCAGGCCCTGTTTCAGTTGGGTGAGGAGCTGGTGGGGGTGGATCCCGAGCGGGTGCAGGCCTTGATGCTCAGCTTCAGCAGCGAGTTCCTCCAGGGCCTGCAGCAGCTCCGCAGCATCCCCCCCCAGCAGCGCCAGCTGGGGGGGGTGAAGGCCTATGTACTGGATGCCAGCGCGGCCCAGGAGTGGCGGGCCTCCCTGCGCGCAGCTCCCTGAGCCCCACGGCTTAAAACGAGATGCGCGGATCCAGCAGGGCCACCACTAGGTCCACCAGCACACTCACGGCCACTACCAGGGCGGCCACCACCACCACGATGCCCTGCACCACGGGATAGTCGCGCTGGCTGATGGCCTCCTGCAGCCGGAAGGCGATCCCTGGCCAGGAGTAGGTGACCTCAATCAGCAAGGCCCCGCCGATCAGGGACGCCACGGTGATGCCCGTGATCGTGAGCACCGGCAGCAGCGCATTGGGCAGCGCATGGCGCAGCACCACGCGCCGTTCGCTCAACCCGCGGCTGCGGGCCGCTTCTACGTAATCGGAATCCAGGGCTCGACGCAGGTTGAGGCGCAGGGCATTGGCGAACACCCCACTCAGCAGTAGGCCCAGGGTGCTGGCCGGCAGCACCAGGTGGCGCAGAGCTCCCCAGAAGGGGGGGCCGCCACCGGCCAGCAGGCTGTCGAGCAGGTAGAAGCCGCTGCCACTCGGGGGCTCCAGGGTGGGGGGAAAGCGTCCCCCCACCGGCAGCCAGCCCAGCCACACCGCGAAGATCAGTTGCACCACCATGGCCGCCCAGAAGGGAGGCAGGGCATAGGTGCCGATGCCATAGAGGCGGCCACCGAGATCGAGCTTGCCCTCCGGCCGGGCGATGCCGCTGAAGCCCACCGCCAGGCCTACCACCGCGGCAATCAGCAGGGCCACCAGTCCCAGCTCCAGGCTGGCGGGCAGGCTGCGGCCGATCACGGCGGTGACGGGTTCCTGGTTGGTGAGCGATTCCCCCAACTGCCCCCGCAAAAGATCGGCGAGGTAATGGCCGTATTGCACCAGCAGCGGCTGGTCCAGGCCCAGTTGCTGGCGCAGGGCGTCGCGAGCTGCCTGGGGCGCCCGGGTGCCCAGCAGGGCATCGATCGGATCGCCAGGGGCCACCCGCAGCAGCAGGAACACCAGGCTGGCGATCAGCCACAACATCACCGGCACCAGGGCCAGCCGGCTGGCGAGATAGGCGAGCAGATCCTTGCGCCGGCTCATGGCTGCGGCCTCCGCTGCAGGGCCTGCAGCACCAGCCGGCCGGAGCCATCAAACAGCGGGGGTGCCAGCCACGGCTGGGCCCAGGCCCGTGGGGCCACCTGCCACACCGGGATGTAGGCATTGCCCTGGGCCGCCCGCTGTTGGATCGCCTGCAGCACCGCCAGGCGTGCACGGCCGCTGAGGCCCTCGCTGGCCTGCAGCTGCCCTTGCAGGCCAGGGGCGCTCCAGAAACTGCCGAAGCTCACACTGCTGCCCTTGAGGCAGCTGTTGCCCTGGGCCGTCTCACAGGCCAGCAGCGGAGCCAGGTACACGTCGGCGTCGGGATAGTCCCCCACCCAGTCGAGCAGGATCATCGGGAAGGCGCCCTTCTCCAGTTGCCGGTAGGCGGTGGTGGATTCCACCCCACTGATGTCCAGCTGCACGCAGTCGTCCAGGTCGCGCTGCAACTGGGCCTGCCAGGTAAGCGCGAACAGGCGATCGGCGGGAACGTTGGAGCGGAACGTGAGCGGCAGGCTGAGCCTCTGGCCTTTGCAGTAACCGGCCTGGCGAAACAGCGCCCTGGCCCGCTCGGGCTGGTAAGCGGGCCACGGCGGCGGGGCGGCACCGGGCAGGGGTGGGGGCACCAGCGAGCGCAGGGGTGAGCGCATGTTGAAGCTCACACGCTGGCTGATCAGCTCCCGGTTGAGGCTGTGGGCCACTGCCGCGCGCAGTCGAGGATCGTTCAGTGGTGCCCGATCGCTCAGCAGGGTGAGATACCCGATCTCCACGGCCGGGCCTCGGCCCTCCACCAGGCGGCCGCGGCGGGCCCGCTCCGCCAGGGAGCGCTGCTGGTCGCTCTCCAGCCCCTGGGACAGCAGCACGTCCACTTCTCCGCTGCTCAGGGCCCCGAACAGGGCGGTGGAGTTGCTCAGCGTCACCAGGTGAATGCCGCGGTTGCGGGGCGGTTCGCCCCAGTAGCCCGCAAACGGAGCCAGTTTCTGGTGCTGGGGCGTGTAGCCCGCGAGCCGGTAGGGGCCCGTGCCCACGAAGCGGTTGGCCAAGGAGCGCTTGGCGTGGTTGCGGTAGGCCGCCGGTGACACCGGCGTGAGGTTGATGGAGCTCAGCAGCGCCGCCAGAGCGCTGTAGGGACGCTTGAGCTGGAGTTCGACCTCGTAGGGGCCGCTGGCTCGCACGGTCTCGATGCGGCCGTCCAGCAGATAGCCGAGTTTGCCCAGGGCGCGGAAGCGCTCCAGGTTGAACACCATGGCGGCGGCATCGAAGCGGGTGCCGTCGTGGAAGCGCACATCCCGGCGCAGGGGGATGCGGGCGATACGGCCACCGGCGGAGAGCTGGGGCAGGGCCGTGGCCAGGCGTGGCAGGGTGCGGCCGCTGGGATCACTGGCGTAGAGGGGATCCCCAATGGCACTCAGCAGCTGGGTACCGGCGAAGGTGGTCACGTCCACCGGATCCACCGAATCCAGGCTGCTCTTGTTGGCCACCACCAGCTCACCGTCTGGCTTGGGCGGCAGGCATCCGACCAGCGGCAGCATTAGGGCCGCAAACCCAAGACCGATGGCGTGGCGAGGTGCGGGGCGGATGGGGTCAGGCCTGGGCAGGCCACGCAGGTGAGGCGGCTGTATTCAAGCCCCTTGGAGCTTGCGGGGAGGACGGGAGTGGCCAGCGGCGGCCACCTGTTGCAGTGAAATTTCAAAAACGGGAGACCCGTGGCGGGCCAGGGGCCAGCGGCGCACCCAGCAGCGGTCGTGGCGGTCGTCGACGCCGATCACCTGATACGTGTGGTCGTCGCTTGTGAGCTGGATGCAGTCACCCTGATGCAGCGTCATGGCGTGGCGGGTTGGTGGATCGAAGGGGAAGCGAGAAGGCGTGCGGGAAGGGGTGTTAATGCCACAGTTCCGCGCCGCTCCGCAGTGAAGTGTTCGGCTCGTTACAAAAAGAGGGATGCGTCAGGGGATTCCCATCGAGCGCGGCGGTTCAAGCGCGGCGGTGGATGGTGGCGTGACGCGGGGATTGGGACGAACCGTCTACGGATTTGCTTCCACTTTGCATCAGGGTGCCGTGCAGCTGCCAGGGACGGTGTTCGCTACAACGTGCGCAGGCAAGCCGCCACGCTCTCCGCGTCCGTGAGGGCCTCAATGGCGCCCAGGGCTGCCCGGAAGCGAGCCTCCGGTGCCTCGTGGGTGATCACCACGATCTCGGCGGCGCCACTGCCGCTGGTTTCGAATTGCACGATCGATTGGATTGACACCTGTTCCTCACCGAAGCAGCTGCCGATCTTGCCGATCACGCCGGCCTGGTCGCCGGTCTGCAGGCGCACGTAATTGCGGTGCTGGGTCAGGCCGGCATCCACAAGCCGGCACTGGCGCCAGCGATTGGCCGCCAGCAGCGGATCCAGACCGGCATGGGGCCCGCCCACCTCGCGGATGCCGGCGATGTTGAGGATGTCGGCCACCACCGCGGAGGCGGTGGGGCCTGCTCCGGCGCCAGGGCCGTAGAACATCACCCGACCCACCGGGTCGCCCTCCACCAGGATCGCGTTGTTCACGCCATGCACGCCCGCCAGGGGGTGTTCCTTGGGCAGCAGCGTCGGATTCACCCGCACATCCAGCTGCACCGTGCCGTCGGGATCGGTGCCAAGGAACTGGGCCGTTGCCACCAGCTTCACCACGTAGCCCAGCTGGGCTGCGTAGTTCACGTCGCGGGAATTCAGCTTGTTGATGCCCTCGGTGGGGATAGCGGCCCGTTCGATCGAGCCGCCGTAGGCCAGGCCCGAGAGGATGGCGATCTTGTCGGCGGCATCGCCGCCCTCCACGTCGGCGGCGGGGTCAGCCTCGGCGTAGCCCAGCTGCTGGGCATCGGCCAGCACCGCCTCGTAGGCCGCACCCTCATCGGCCATGCGGCTGAGGATGTAGTTGGTGGTGCCGTTGATGATGCCGCTCACCCGCTGGATGCGGTTGCCACCCAGGGATTGCTTGAGGGGCTCGATGATCGGAATGCCACCGCCCACGGCGGCTTCGATCAGCACGTACACGCCCTTGGCGGCGGCCGCGGCGGCGATCTCCTCGCCATAGCGGGCAATCACGGCCTTGTTGGCCGTCACCACCGGTTTGCCGGCGGCAATCGCCCGCAGAATCAGGCTGCGGGCCGGCTCGAGGCCGCCCATCACCTCCACCACGATGTCCACGGCTGGGTCGTCCACCACCGCTTCGGGGTCGGTGGTGAGGAGTTCGGCCGGCAGCTCCACCGGCCGCGGGCGGCTGAGATCCCGCACCGCCACCCGCCGCAGGGCCAGGTTGCCCACCAGCGGATGGCGCCCCTCCGGGCTGGCCACGATGCCGGCCACGCCGGCGCCCACAGTGCCGAGCCCGAGCAAGCCGATGCCGATGGTCATGCCTGCGTGTCCGTGAAAGCGGCGATCCTAGAAATCTGAGCGTCAGGCGTCAGCCAAAGCCTGGGCTTGGGCCTGCATCATCTTGAGGATGTTCAGGAAGCCGTTGGCCCGGGATGGCGTGAGGCTGCCCTGCAAACCGGTCTCCGCCAGGAAGCTGGGATCGAGCTTGGCGGCGGCGCTGGGCTCGAGCCCCTCCAGCCCCTCGATCAACAGGGCCAACAGTCCCTTGGTGATGGCGGCATCAGAATCGCCCTGCCAGTGGAGCTTGCCGTCCACCAGTTGCCCCACCACGAACACCTGGGACACGCAGCCCTTCACCTTGAAGGCGTCGTTGCGGTAGTCATCCGGCAGCGGTTGCAGTTTCTTGGCCAGCCAGAGCACGTACTCGTAGCGGCGTTTGGGATCGCTGGTGGTCTTCAGCCGCTCAACAATCTGATCGAGCTTCTCGCTGCCGGTGGACATTAACGGGGGCGTCGGATGCGCTGCAGTCCCAGCAGCATGGCAGCTGCTCCAAGGCCTCCGAGACCCGCCAGTGAGGCATTGCCCAGGAGGCGGGCATGGTGCTGGCTCACCCGATCGAGTTGGGCCTGACCGCCCTGAACAGGCATCTCCAGGTAGTCGCGATGGCCTGCGCCGCCATCCACCTGCACCTCCCAGTCGCCACTGGCGCCCTTGGGCAGGGCAAAGCTCAGTTGCCCGCGCGCGTCGGTGCGCCCCACCTCGATGGGGACACCACCCGGAGGCACGAGGCGCACCACGGCGTCACGGGTGGGCTCGCCGCTCGAGAACTGGCTCTGCAGGGTGAGCTCTTCACTCAGGGCCTGAAGCCTGGTGAGACTGCTCTCGATGCCGTGGGCGTTGGCTGTGGCCGGCACAAGCAGCAGGCCGAGGCCAAGCAGGGGGGCGATCAGCTGACGGGACATGGCGTGAACCTCAGGAGGCGGACCAGCGGCTGCCGGTGCTCTTGGTTTTACCGGCCTGCACCATGCGCACCATCGAGCTCACCATCATGGACAGGGCATCTGAAGGTTCGTTGCGGTTCTTTAGTTCCGAGGCCAGCACCTGCTCAGCGGCCGTGCCAGCGGAGAGCCGGATGCTGGGTCCGCGCTTGGTGGTGCTTCCGGCGCGACCCGCGGCAGTGGCAGACAGGAACGCGTCGTTGGCCTGAAGATCCACTGCGGCTGAGCTGTTCGATGCTCTGATCCTGGCAAATGGCCGGGGTTCGCGTGCAGATCGTGGGGGGCCGTTACACAGCTTGCAACCTCAAGCCGAGGTGAGCTCCAGCCAGTGGAGTCCGGTTTCATCCAGCCAGCCGTGGAAGGGAATGTCCCAGGCGTCCCGGGGTAACCGCTCCGCCAGGCAGCCGCTGGGCAGCACTGCTAGGGCCGGGATCGCCCGCCAGGCCGGATCAGCCCGCAGGCGATCGAACCAGCCACCGCCGTAGCCCAGGCGGATGCCCGCGCGGTCGAAGGCCAGGGCCGGTGCCAGCAACAGGCACAGTTGGTTGGGCTCCAGCAGCGGCCCTGTGCTCGGGGCCGGAATGCGGGTGTCGTCCGGGGTCAGGGGATCGCCTGGCTGCCATGGGCGGTAGCGCAACCGCCCGGCCTCGATCCGGGGCAGGGCTAGGCGTCCCTGCAGGGGGGAGTGTTGGCTGAGGGGTCGCAGATCGGCTTCCCCCGGCAGGGGCCAGTAGAGCCCAAGCCTGCGGCCCGCCGGGATCCAGTCCTCTAGGTGTTGGGCCGCCAAGGCCTGGAGCGGCGCCTCCGCGCCCGCCAGCAACGCCCCACGGCGGGAGCGGTAGTGCTGGCGCAGCAGGGGCTTGGTGGGATCGGGCGGCTGTGGGTCCACGGCCTCAGCGCTGGAACCAGCCGGTGAGCGCCACGGCCAGGGCATCGGCGGCGTCGTCGGGCCGGGGGGGATCGCTGAGGTTGAGTTCACGCATCACGGCGGCCAGCACGTCGTGCTTGTCGGCATGGCCATGGCCGGCCAGGGCCAGCTTGATCTGCATGGGGGGGAACTCCACCACCGGCACCCGGAAGCGGGCCAGGGTCATCATCACCACCCCGCGGGCCTGCACCACGGAGATGGTGGTGCTGGAGCGATAGAAGAAAAACTTCTCCACCGCTGCCAGCTGGGGCTGCCAGGTGCGGATCAGTACCCGCAGATCCCGGGCGATTTCCACCATGCGATCGCCTTCGCTGGTGCCGGGATCGGTGCGGATGATCCCGCAATCGAGCATCTGCTGCACCCCCCCGCTGGTCTCGATCACCCCGTAGCCCACGCGGGCCAGGCCTGGATCGATGCCGAGGATGCGCACTAGGCGGCCAGGACCAGCTCGAATTGGCGGCGATCGCTGGCTTCAGCCCGTTCGAACACCTTGCAGAACACCTTCACCACCCGGTCGCCCGAGTCGATCTGCTCGAGGGGATCCTTGCGCAGGCGGTGGCGCAGGCAGCAGGCGGCCACCCGGGCCACGTCGTCCTCCGTCACTTCCGTTCGCCCTTCGAAGGCGGCCAGGGCTCGGGCGGCGCGGTTGGTCACAATGTCGCCCCGCAGGCCATCCACATCCAGCTCCCCGCAGATGGCGGAGATGCGGATGCGGAGGTCGTCGTCGATCTGCACGTGGGGCAGTCGGTTCTGGGCCTCCACCACCCGGGCCTGCAGCGCATCCTGGGTGGGCTGCACGCCGTTGTTGAAGCCGTCGGGGTCGTTGTCGAAGCTGGTGCGCTGATCCACCACCTGCACCCGCAGCTCGGGGTCGCGCACGGTGCGCACCTCCACACTCATGCCGAAGCGGTCGAGCAGCTGGGGCCGCAGTTCGCCCTCCTCGGGGTTGCCGGAGCCGATCAACACGAAGCGGGCCGGGTGGCGCACGCTCACGCCCTCGCGCTCCACGGTGTTCCAGCCCGAGGCGGCCGAGTCCAGCAGCACGTCCACCAGGTGGTCGTCCAGCAGGTTCACTTCGTCCACGTAGAGCAGGCCGCGGTTGGCCTTGGCCAGCAGGCCCGGCTCGAAGGCCCGCACGCCCTCGCTGAGGGCCTTTTCGATGTCGATGGTGCCGCAGAGGCGGTCTTCCGTGGCGCCCAGGGGCAGGTCCACCATCGGCACCTGGCGCTTCTCGGTGGGCAGGGCCTCGCCCTGCTCGGCCCGCTGGCGCACCTCGGCGCTCTGCAGATCAGGATCCTGGGGCGAGCTGTTGTAGGGATCGCCGGCCACCACGTCGATCTCGGGCAGCAGATCGGCCAGGGCGCGGATGGTGGTGGATTTGCCGGTGCCCCGGTCGCCCATGATCATCACGCCGCCGATGCGC
>CALJTZ010000297.1 GCA_937975655.1 uncultured Synechococcus sp.
CGCCTCTGCAGGGTTGACGGCAGATTGCAGGGGTGAAGACCCCTGTGAGAGCTTGATTTGGCCTTTTCTGCGGACGCATCGCGGATCGAGCAGCGGCAGGTTGAGCGGGAGCAGAGGGAGCAGGACCGCGCCAGATCTGCAGCCACCGCCAGCCACCGCCAGCTCAAAGAACAGGGGGCCGAGTCACGCCTGCGCTATGGCCAGGTGTTGTTTCAGGAGCGCTGCGATCTAGTTGCAAAGGGTGTGAATGATCTGCTCTGCGCTTATTGGCTGAACCCAGGAAAGCCAGGTCGCAATGCAAGCGCCGTGCCACTGATCGCCCAATTTGGTGACCCCGCAAAGATTGCCGCGATTGCGCTGGCGACGGTGATCGACAAACTCACCCGGCGAATGAAGTTCCCGGCTGTTTGTCAGAACGTGGGCTACGCCCTGGAGCTCGAATACCGGGCCATGCGCCTCGAGGGCAAGGAGCCCCTGGGCTACCGGCGCATGCGCTCCAAGTTCAAGGGCAACCGCAGGCACCTGGTCAGCGACCGGATGATGGAACTACTGGGCTGCCCGACGCTCAAGTGGACCAACCGCGAGCGCTTCGAGGCGGGGGCCTTGCTCGTGGACCTGATCAACGGCAGCACCGATCTGCTGCTGATCGAAAACGTGCGCCGGGGGATCAAGAACATCCGCATGGTGGGCCCCAGCGCCAAGGCCCTCGAGTTCATCCAGGCCTGCCCGCCGCGCAGCTACATGCCAACGCGCACCCCGATGCTGTGCCCGCCGCGGCCATGGACCGGGATCAGGGGCGGCGGCCACCTCACCAACGACCAGCTGCTGGTGAAGGTGCCGCTGCAGGACATGGGCGACCGGGAGGAGGAGGCCTCCAAGTACCTCGAGAAGGCGGACCTGAGCCGGGTGCTGGAGGTGGTGAACACCCTCCAGAACACGCCGATGCAGATCGACCCCTGGATGGTGGACATCCAGCGGCAGGCCTGGGAATACAGCATCCGGGGCCTGTTCCCCTGCACCAGGACGCCGCGGCCCATGCCCGAGCCCCTGGGCGAGGGGGCCACCGAGCTGGAGTGGAAGATCAGGAACAAGGAAGCCTGGAAGGCAGACCGGGACCTGCGGGAGAACGGGCCCAGGCGGGTGAAGATCGAGCGCAGCATCCAGCTGTGCGAGGAGGCCCAGGGCGAGACGATCTGGCAGGCCTATTACCTGGACTACCGCTCGCGCCTGTTCACTTCGAACCGGTACGCCAGCCACCAGTCCGAGGACCACGAGAAGGCCTGCCTCTCCTTTGCCCAGCGGATGCCGGTCAACCAGGAGGCCCTGGACTGGATGCTGATTGCAGCAGCAGGCCACGACGGCTGCGGCCGGATGTCGTGGGCCGAGCGCAGGGACCTGGGGCGCCGCGAGCACCGGCGCTACATCGCCATCGGGGAAGACCCGCTCAACCGGTTGGAGCAATGGCGGGCCAGCAAGGACACCTGGCAGTTCCTGCAGACCTGCCGGGAGCTCTACCTGCTGAGCCAAGACCCGGGCCACCTCAGCGGTGTGCCGATCCGGCTGGACCAGACCACCTCAGGCTGCGGGCACCTGGCCGCCCTGGCCCGGGACTCCGAGGTGGGCCGGTTCTGCAACCTGTGGGGCACCACGCCCAGCGACCTGTACGAGCACATCGCCGGGCGCGTGACCGAGCGGCTGCTGGTGGACCTGCAGGACGAGGACCCCAAGGTGCAGGCCCTGGCGGCGAAGTGGCTGAAGATCGGGGTCACCCGCTCGTGGACCAAGCACGCCGTGCTCAGCACCCCATACGGCGCGTCGTCCCTGTCCATCCAGGAAGGGCTGATGGACCAGCTCGAGGCGCTGATCGGGGAGGTGGAGCCCCGGCTCAGCGCCCTGCTGCTGGCCTACCCCTGCCGCTACCTGACCAAGCTGCTGCGGCAGGAGCTGCTCCAGGTGGTGGCCCCGTGCATGGCGGTGAGCGAGTGGCTGCGGCTGGTTGCGCGGAAGGTGGTGAAGGCGGGCCATCCCATGCAGTGGACGACGCCCTGCGGGTTCCCGGTCCGGATCGCGGAGCGGACCCCGGTGAAAGCCAGCGTGGCGATGTCGCTGTTTGGCAGGAAGAGCTACTGCGTCCTGATGGACCAGCCCCCGGAGGCTGTGCTGAGCGCCCGGCTGATTTGCAAGGGGGTGAGCGCTGGGTACATCCATGGGATGGATGCCGCGCTCTGCCAGATGGTTGTCTGCAGGGCTGCAGGGCTGGGCATGCCGATGCTCACAAACCACGACTGCTTTGCCACGGTTCCTGCCTGGGCCAATCGGATGCACTCTGTCTTACATGACGAGCTGCGTGAGCTGTATAAGACTGACTGGCTGACGGCTACTAGGGCCGAAATCGTTGACACCACTGGCGTCTCGAAGCTGCCTCAGGCGCCTCTGGTTGGGACTCTGAGTCCAGGCGCCATCGGCACTTCGCCCTACTGCTTCATGTGACGACTACAGGCCTGTAGACATTCGGGCCTACTACCGCTACGGTCTGCGCGTCCACTACACCGCTGCAGACGATGAAGCTTTGGAAGACCCCCGTAGCGGAGGTCCGCTGGTGCAAGCTGCTCGAGCCTGCGCCTCAGTTCGATGAGGCCAAGCCACTTGCTTACAGCTGTGAGCTGCTGATGCCGGTCGGCTCCAAAGAGGCGCTCGAGATGGAGGCGATGCTCGAGGAGATCTTCGCCGAAGTCCACGAGCACGACGCCAAGCGCAACCAATACGGCATGCCTGTCCGCGAGGACAAGGACAGCAAGGAGATCCAGGTTTTCAAGTTCAAGCTTGAGGACCGGACCTTCGAGGCCCGCAGCCCTGGCGCTGAAGCCAAGCGCACCGAGGCGCCGCTGATCCTGGACGAGTACGGCAACACCGCGTCCGCCGGCTCGCTGATCGCGTTCGCCATCATCACGGAGACGGTGTTCCAGTGGCCGGGCATGGGCTTCCTGTTCATCCAGGCGGTGCAGTTCGCCGACATCCCGGTCATGGCCGCCTATCTGTGCCTGATCTCGCTGATCTTCGTCGTCATCAACCTTGGCGTGGATCTGCTCTATTTCGCCGTCGACCCGCGCCTGCGCGTCGAGGGCAAGGCGCACTGAAAGAAGATGGCAGTCGACGCCAACCCTAACCCCACGCCGTCGGCCTCCGCGCTGCGC
>CALJTZ010000298.1 GCA_937975655.1 uncultured Synechococcus sp.
CGACTTCGGTTCTAGCTATCCGAACCCGTCCCGCCAAGCTGGATTCAGACAAACGGCCTATTTCAGGATGCAAATAGCAACTTTTTCCATGGCTTGTGGCGCACATGGCACAGCATTCCAGATTGCCGGTTGCAATGAATTCTGCAAGCCGCTAAGTGCCCGCCTTCACCACATGGCGGCATTGCTGATTAGGCAGGTTGTTGTTTAGGGGCCCGATGGCGGAGTGGTGACGCAGAGGACTGCAAATCCTTGCACCCCGGTTCGATTCCGGGCGAGGCCTCCACTCTCCAGATCACATATTTGAGATCCGTCCACACCACGGCAGAGACCACCGGTCACCTGCCTGAAAGCTGTGCAAGGCTTTCACCACATCGATGGCGGCGGGGCCATCGCTGCGCAGCACCAGGCCCTGCAGCAGCCCCCAGCCCCGGGCGGTTTCGGCGATGCCGGGATGGCGAGCGGCCAGCTGGGTGAGTTGCTCCTGCAGCAGGGACCCCATAGCGGCCACGTGGGCCGGCAGCTGGCGGCGGGTGAGTTCCTCGGCCACGGTGAGCCCGGCCCGGCAGGCGAGGGGGTTGCCGCCGAAGGTGCTGGCATGTTCCCCGGGCTGGAGATGATCCACGCGGGAGGTCACCGCCAGGGCCCCGATCGGCATGCCGCCCCCGAGGCCCTTGGCCAGGGTGAGGGCATCGGGCTCCACGCCCAGTTTCTGATACCCCCAGAGGCAGCCGGTGCGGCCCACGCCCACCTGCACCTCATCGAAGATCAGCAGGATGTTCTTCTCGTCGCAGAGTTCGCGCACCCGCCGGAAGAAAGCAGGATCGCCGGGGTTCACGCCGCCTTCGCCCTGCAGGGGTTCGAGCATCACGGCCGCCACCCGGGGGCCATGCGCCTCGCAGCTGTTCAGCAGGGCCTCAAAGGCCGCGGTGTCGTTGTAGGGGAAGTAGCGAAAGCCCTGCACCATCGGCTCGAAGCCCTGGTGGTACTTGGGTTGGCCGGTGGCGGTGACGGCCGCCAGGGTGCGGCCGTGGAAGCTGGCCTCAGCGGTGAGGATCAGGGGGCCTTGGTCGCTGCCGCCACCGATGCCCCGCACGGTATGGCCGTGCTTGCGGGCCAGCTTGATGGCGGCCTCGTTGGCCTCGGCGCCGGAATTGCAGAAGAACACCTTGTCGGTGCAGCTGTTGGCGGTGATCCAGGCCGCCAGGCGCTCCTGCTCAGGGATGCGGTAGAGGTTCGACACATGCTGCAGCTGCCGCAGCTGCTGGCCCATGGCCTTGCGCATGGCCCGGCTGCTATGGCCGAGGGTGCACACCGCAATGCCGGCCACGCAGTCGAGGTAGCGCCTGCCGTTGCTGTCCCATACCCAGACGCCCTTGCCGCGCACCAGCTCAAGCGGAAAGCGCCCGTAGGTGTTCATCACGGCCGACTCGGCCGGTGCCCGTTGCGGAGGGGCTGTGATGGGAGCGGTGGGACTCGAACCCACATGCCCGAAGGCGCTCGATTTTGAGTCGAGTCCGTCTACCAATTCCGGCACGCTCCCGCACGCCGACTTTAGGGGGTCAGCCCACGCGGCGAATCGATGCGCCAACGGCGTTGAGCTTGCCCTCGAAATCGGCATAGCCACGATCCAGGAACTCCAGGCCCTGCACGGTGGTGATGCCATCGGCCGCCAGTCCGGCCAGCACCATGGCGGCGGAGGCCCGCAGGTCGCTGCCCTGCACAGGAGCGCCGCTGAGGCGGCTCACGCCCTCCACGAACGCGGTGTTGCCCTGCATGCGGATGGCGGCGCCCATGCGCTGCAGCTCAGCCACGTGCTGCAGACGATTTTCGAAGATGTTCTCGGTAATCACGCTGGTGCCCTCGGCCGTGGCCAGCAGGCTCATGAAGGGCGCCTGCAGATCGGTGGGGAAGCCGGGGAAGGGCTGCGTTCGCAGATCCACGGCCTTGATTTGGCTGGCGCTGATGGTGAGGCCGGTGCCATCGGCCTCAAGCCGACAGCCCACTTCTTCGAGCTTGGTGAGGACCGCGCCGAGGTGCTCAGGGATCACCGGGGCCACCCGCAGGGTGGATCGGGTGATGGCGGCGGCCAGCAGGAAGGTGCCCGCTTCGATGCGGTCGGGGATCACCGCGTAATCGGCGCCGTGGAGCCGATCCACCCCCACGATCGTGATGGTGGGGGTGCCAGCACCGCGCACCTTGGCGCCCATGGCCAGCAGCAGGCCCGCCAGGTCCACCACTTCGGGTTCCAGGGCGGCGTTCTCGATCACCGTCTCGCCATCGGCGAGGGCGGCGGCCATCATCAGCGTTTCGGTGGCTCCCACACTGGGGCAATCCAGGTGGATGCGGCCGCCGGTGAGGCGATGTCCCCGTCCAGGCACCACCGCCGACACCACGCCGTGCTCGATGGTCACCTGAGCGCCGAGCGCTTTCAGACCTTTCACGTGTTCCACCACGGGACGGGTGCCGATCTGACAGCCGCCTGGCAGGGGGACGCGGGCGATGCCGAGGCGTGCCAGGAGCGGACCGATGCAGAAGAAGCTCGCCCGGAGGCTGTTCACCAGCTCATAGGGAGGGGCCGACTGGTTCAGGCCCGAGCCATCCATGGTGATGCTGTCGCTGCCCCGCTGGATCCCCACCCCCAGGGACGCCAGGATCTCGGCCATGCCCTGAATGTCTGTCAGGGGCGGCACGTTGCGGAGTCGTAACGGCTCTTCCGTGAGCAGGCAGGCCGCCATCAGCACCAGTGCCGAATTCTTGGCGCCGCTCACCCGTAGCTCACCCGACAGGGTGCGACCGCCAGCAATCTCAAGTTGAGGCGTGAGAACGTGCTGAGACGGGGCTACGGTCACGGTCATGGCGTCTTGCTATCCGTCTTATGGGGCCCCATCTTGACAATGAAGCCTGAGACCGTCTAGACGGCCGGCCCCTGAACTGGCTTGTTTTGCCCTTTCTGAGTCCGGTGGGGCGATGGGGTACATTTTCGGAGTCGCCGAAGGGCGGCACGCCTCAAGTCGCTTAACGGCGGCGCGCTATGCGGATGTGGCGGAATTGGTAGACGCGCTAGTTTCAGGTACTAGTGGCAGCAATGTCGTGGGAGTTCAAGTCTCCCCATCCGCATCTTTCTTATGATCGTTCTCAAGATCAACAACGCCTCCGAGCTGGTCGCAGCCAAGCTCGGCAAGTTCCTTGAGAGCTTGACGCCAGATGGGCTGGAT
>CALJTZ010000299.1 GCA_937975655.1 uncultured Synechococcus sp.
GCAGTTGGCGCAACAGAAGCGCCAGCAGCACATGGACACCAACCACCTGTTCGCTGCCCTGCTGAGCCAGCAGGGGCTGGCGGGGCGGATCCTCGAGAAGGCAGGGTTGGATGTGGGCACCCTGCTGCAGAAGGTGGAGGCGTACACCGCCGCGCAGCCGAGCCTGAGCAGCGCGCCCGAGAACGTGTACCTCGGTAAAGACCTCAATGCCTGCCTGGATCAGGCCAACACCCTCAAGGGCGAGTTCGGCGACAGCTACATCTCAATTGAGCATCTGTTGCTGGCCCTGGCCGGCGACGGCCGCTGTGGCAAGCAACTGCTCTCGCAGTGCGGAGTGGACGCCGCGAAACTGCGGCAGGCGATTGAAGCCGTGCGAGGCAGCCAGACCGTGACCGACCAGAACCCCGAAGGCACCTACGAATCCCTGGAGAAGTACGGCCGCGACCTCACGGCCGCAGCCCGCGAGGGCAAGCTCGATCCGGTGATCGGCCGCGATGAGGAGATCCGCCGCACGATCCAGATCCTCAGCCGCCGCACCAAGAACAACCCGGTGCTGATCGGCGAGCCCGGCGTGGGCAAAACCGCCATCGTGGAGGGCCTGGCCCAGCGCATCGTGAATGGCGATGTGCCCCAGGCGTTGCAGAACCGTCAGCTCGTGTCGCTCGACATGGGTGCGCTGATCGCCGGCGCCAAATACCGCGGCGAGTTCGAGGAGCGGCTCAAGGCCGTGCTCAAGGAGGTGACCTCCTCCGAAGGACAGATCGTGCTGTTCATCGATGAAATCCATACCGTGGTGGGGGCCGGCGCCAGCGGCGGCGCCATGGATGCCAGCAACCTGCTCAAGCCGATGCTGGCCAGAGGCGAACTGCGCTGCATCGGCGCCACCACCCTCGACGAGCACCGCCAGCACATCGAGAAGGACCCAGCCCTGGAGCGCCGGTTCCAACAGGTGTTCGTGGATCAGCCGACGGTGGAGGACACGATCTCCATCCTGCGGGGCCTCAAGGAGCGCTATGAGGTGCACCACGGCGTGCGCATCGCCGACAACGCCCTGGTGGCTGCGGCCGTGTTGAGCAGCCGCTACATCGCCGATCGCTTCCTGCCCGACAAGGCCATCGATCTGGTGGATGAATCGGCGGCGCGCCTGAAGATGGAGATCACCTCCAAGCCCGAGCAGATCGACGAGCTGGATCGACGCATCCTGCAGCTGGAGATGGAGAAGCTGTCGCTGGGGCGCGAATCCGACGCGGCCAGCCGCGATCGCCTCGAGCGCCTGGAGAAGGAACTGGCCGACCTGAGCGAACAGCAGAGCACCCTCAATGCCCAATGGCAACAAGAGAAGGGCTCCATTGATGAGCTCGGCGCGATCAAGGAGGAGATCGAGCAGGTGCAGCTGCAGGTGGAGCAGGCGAAGCGCAACTACGACCTCAACAAGGCCGCCGAGCTCGAGTACGGCACCCTGGCGGAGCTGCACAAGAAGCTGGCGGCCAAAGAAGAGGCACTCAATGCCAGCGGCAGCGACAAGACCCTGCTGCGTGAGGAGGTGACGGAAGACGACATCGCCGAGGTGATCGCCAAGTGGACCGGCATCCCGGTGGCGAAGCTGGTGCAGAGCGAGATGGAGAAACTCCTCCAGCTCGAGGATGAGCTGCACACCCGGGTGATCGGTCAGGCCCAGGCCGTCACGGCCGTGGCCGATGCCATCCAACGCTCCCGTGCCGGCCTGAGTGATCCCAACCGGCCGATCGCCAGCTTCCTGTTCCTCGGCCCCACCGGCGTAGGCAAAACCGAGCTCTCCAAAGCCTTGGCCAGCCAGCTCTTCGATGCCGAGGAGTCGATGGTGCGTATCGACATGAGCGAATACATGGAGAAGCACGCCGTGAGCCGACTGATCGGCGCCCCTCCGGGCTACGTGGGCTACGAGGAGGGCGGCCAGCTCACCGAAGCGGTGCGGCGACGGCCCTACGCGGTGATTCTGTTCGACGAGGTGGAGAAGGCCCACCCCGACGTGTTCAACGTGATGCTGCAAATCCTCGATGACGGCCGCGTCACCGATGGCCAGGGGCGAACGGTGGACTTCACCAATACCGTGCTGATCCTCACCAGCAACATCGGCAGCGCCTCGATCCTGGATCTGGCCGGCGATCCGGCCCGCCATGGCGAGATGGAAGCCCGGGTGAACGAGGCCCTACGGGGCCACTTCCGCCCCGAGTTCCTGAACCGCCTGGATGAAACGATCATCTTCCACAGCCTCAAACAGGAGGAACTGCGCGAAATCGTGGAACTGCAGGTGCAGCGGCTGGCCAGGCGGTTGGAGGACAAGAAGCTGGAGCTGCAGCTCAACGCCGACGCCCTCGACTGGTTAGCCGGCGTGGGCTACGACCCGGTCTATGGCGCCCGGCCGCTCAAGCGCGCGATCCAGCGCGAGCTGGAGACCCCGATTGCCAAGGGGATCCTGGCTGGGCAGTTCACCGAGGGCCACACCATCAGCGTGGATGTGGAGGGCGAGGCCGGCCACAAACAGCTCCGCTTCCAGCAGAGCGACCCTGCCAAGCTGCCGGTGCTGGTGTGAGGTTCGAATCGAACCGAGAACCAAAACAACGGGCAACAGGAACCATGCTGGATAGAGGCTAAATAGCCGCATCAATTCGGTTAGCGAGTTCCACATCCAGGTTGGATAGTCCACCCGTGTCATGGGTCACCAGATCGATGGTGACCCGGTTCCACACATTGCTCCATTCAGGATGGTGGCCCATCGCCTCGGCGATCAGGGCCACTTTTGCCATGAAGGCAAAAGCATCAACAAAGTTGGCAAAGCGGAACTCCCGATGCAGCTTGCCGTTGAGCACAGACCAGTCCGGAAGGCTGGTAGACAGAGCGCTGATCTGGCCAGGGGAGAGGGTGATAGCGGACATACAATCAATCTCGTCAATCCAAACCTAGAAGCAGAGGGCAACTGGACAGGTCAACAGAAATAAAAAGGTTGGACAACCCTTGAGGTTATCCACCACACCGCTGCAGAACTGCCGAAGAACCAGTAAGGGGCGGGGGGCTGGGTAGAACCTCAATGGGCTCTGCCCTCGTTTGCTGTTTTACCTACATGTCTAACATCGAATTCCTGACTGACGCCCAAAGCGAAATGGTGGGCGGCGGCGCCTATCTCGGCACCTCTGCCAACTGGATTGCTCTCTCCAACATCGGTGCTGCCACCGCCGTGGGCGGCAGCCCCCAGACCCTGCTGGGCGTGGGCGGTGGCGGCGCCTTTGCTACCACCTCTCAGCGCAACACCAGCAACCTCACCAGTGTGATCCTCAGCCTGTTCTGATCCAGCGGGGTTGCCATTGGGGCTGAGTTCATTCAGCCCCATTTCTTTGCCCCGATGTCTTGCCATTGACGTCACTACTGAATGAACCATGCAATTCCTCAACGACCATGAGTGCGAAGCCCTTAGCGGCGGTGGCTACTCCTTGGTACTGCCAAATGTTGGCCTGAATGTGATCACACCCCTGAACCTTGGTGTGGCACTGGGGCTTCTTGAAGGCAATGCCAGCGTAGATCAAGGCAACACAGCCAATCTCAACACCCTGTTGCTACAGGCGCTGGGCAGCAAGTTCAAGATGTAGGCGTCCAACGCGCTCAAAACATGGCCTCGAAATACTCGGGGCCTTTTCATATTTTGGGTCACATCCCCTCTGTCCTGTCGGGTGGCATCTCCACATCCATGTTCATTCCTGGCCTGAATCGGGCTTCGCTTCAAGACTGGCCATTGCGTCTGCAGGCTGTCTTAGGGGGAGGCCACAAGAACCCAGCCTGCGTGCGGCAGTTCAGCGAAGAAGACTGTGGGGCCGCCTGTATTGCCACCATCAGCGAACACCATGGCCAGAAGCTCAGCCTTGGCAGGGTTCGTGAACTGGTCGGCACGATGGCCAACGGCACAACGCTGTTGGGGCTGAAACGGGGTGCAGAAGACCTGGGTTTTCATGCCAGAGCTGCCAAGGCCGATGCCTCGATCCTGCATCAGATCGACACCATTCCATTACCGCTGATCTGCCACTGGAATGGCAACCACTGGGTGGTGCTCTATGGCCGAGACAACGAGAAGCTAATCATTGCCGATCCAGCAGTTGGCGTGCGGGAGCTGACAGACGAGGCGTTCCTAAGGCACTGGCAGAACGGGGTGGTGTTGCTGTTGGAGCCCGATCCAACACGCTTCAAAAAGTTGGATGGCCATGATGTGAGCCCTGGCTTATGGGTATTCGCCGATTTCATCCGACCCTTTAAGAACCTGCTGCTCCAGGCACTGCTACTCAACATTGCCATCGGCACCCTGGCGTTGGGAATGCCAATTCTGATGCAGATTCTCACCGACGATGTGCTGGTGAGGGGCGACTATCACATGCTGGCCAGTCTGAGTATCGGCATCATGGTGCTGACAGCTCTGCGCAATGGCTTGGGCTGGATCCAAGGCCATATGGTTGGCCACTTCGGCCAGAAACTGCAGCTGCAGATGATCATGCACTATGGCAGGAAGCTGTTCAGCCTGCCGATTAACTACTTCGAAAGCCATCGCAGTGGCGAAGTGGTGAGCAGGATCAGTGATATTCAACGGATCAATGAACTGATCACCAACTTGGTGACCGGCCTGCCCAGCCAGTTTTGCATCGCCGGCATCTCCCTGGTGTTGATGCTGATCTACAGCACCCCACTCACTCTGGCGGCTCTGGGCTGCTATGCAGCCGTGGTGCTGTGCAATATCTCCTTCCTACCGATGATCCAGAAGAGAACCCAGCAGCTGTTGGTGAACTCCTCTGAGAATCAGGGCTATCTGGTGGAGGTGTTCCGGGCCGCGTCGGTGCTGAAAACCACGGAAGCCACACCCCAGGCCTGGCAAGAGTATCAACAGAACTTTGGCCGTCTGGCCAACCTCAATTGGGCGGCCACCAAGCTCAGCCTTCAGGAAAGCACCACCACAAGCCTGCTTGGCGGACTCACCTCCATTGCCCTGCTCTGGTATGGCAGTGGGTTTGTAATCAACAACCAATTGAGCATCGGCCAACTCCTGGCCTTCAACGGCATGGGTGCCAATGTGCTGGCCTTCCTGGCAGGGCTGAGTGCCATCTCCCAGGAAACGATTACAGCCGGCGTCGTCCTGAGACGACTCACGGAAGTTCTGGAACGCGAACCGGAAGATTCCAAGCCTCAAACCAAACACCATGCCCTGATCAGCCCCCAGGCCAGCATTCGCTGCCAAGGGATTTCGTGGCACTATCCCGGTCGGCGCCCGCTGCTGGATCAGTTCACCCTCACGATTCCGGGAGGCGTCACCACCGCACTGATTGGCGAATCTGGCTGCGGCAAGAGCAGCATCAGCAAACTGATTGCCGGGATCTATCCGCTGCAGGCAGGAACAATCCATTACGGCAATTACAGCTCACGTGATC
>CALJTZ010000300.1 GCA_937975655.1 uncultured Synechococcus sp.
ATCCCGCCCATGATCGAGCTCGGATCGAACCCGGCCGGGGGTGGCGTCATGGTGGGGGAGATCGGGGCGCCGGCCGAGCCGCTGATCGTCGCGCCGCTGAAGAACCGGCGCCGGGCCTCTGCGCGGTGCGGGGCCATCGCGGCCACGCCACTTTGCGGGCTGGTGCCGAACGCATCACGGCCGGTCAAGCTGGCCTTGGGGTTGCCGCCCAGCACCGTGCGGTAGAGGGTCAGCAGATCAGCGCCCTGCGTGGACATCCCCACGCCCTTGAAGCGGTCCTGGAAGTAGCGAACCACCGGCCCCTGCACCTGCTCCTCAAAGCTCTGGCCGCGATGGGCGCCGTACTGCCGGCGCTCGTTCGGGCCGAACTGGATCAGGCCCATGTACTTGCCACCAGCGCCGCCCATCTTCGAGGGGCTGTAGGTGCCGCCGGTCTCAAAGCCGATGATCGTGGCGAGATCGAGCGGTGACACGCCGAGCTTGGCCGCGGCCGCCACCAGCGCCTTGGCTTGGCTGCTGAGGTTGCCGCCGGTCACGAAGCCGCCGACCACGCCGCCACCAGCCGCAGCACCACCTGCGCCCGTCAGCGTCGAGGCCGCATTCTGCGCGCCGGCCTCCATCAGCTGGCCGAGTTTCTTGCCTGCGTCCTGCAGGATGTTGCTCACCGAGCGCGCGTAGCCCTCCTGGATCCGGCCGATGCCGTCCGCGGTCTGAACCTTGAACTCCTCAAGCCGGCGCTGCAGATCGGTCTGGCGATCGGTTGCGTTCTGCTCGTTCTGGATCCGCTGCTCGCTGTAGCGGCGGAAGATCTCATTGATCCGGCCGGCCGCCTCGATGCCCTCGGTGCTGAGCCCGGCAGCGCGGAGCCGCTGCTTCTCCTGCTCGAGCGCGATGTCCTGCTCCTGCTCGGCGATCCGACGCCGGGCCTCCGAGATGGACCGCTCCACCTGCAGCCGCTGATCGCCCAGATCACGCTCAAGCTGGGCGGCCCGGCGGATCGATTCCTTCTGGAAGTCGGCGAGCTCCTGCGCGCGCTTCTGCGCGGCATCGGCCAGCTTCTCCTCCATGTCCTCGCGGACCTTCAGCTGCTCCTTCAGGGCCTCTGCACGCGCGCGATCGCGGCCAGCCTGTCGCTCAGCAGCAGCGGCCTCGCGGGCCTCGCGCTGGTCGGCGGTGGTGGCCTCCAGTCCCGCGGCCTTCTGCGCTGCACGCTGGCGCTCGGCCTGGAACTGCGCGAACAGCTCCTTCGATCGCTTGTCTTGAAACTCATCGATCTCGAAGCCGTAGCGGAACACGCCGCCGATGCCGAACTTCGCGCGCGATTCCTTCTGCGCCTGCAGGTCGGCGCGGATGCGATCACCGCGGCGCTCGGCAGCGCCATCGGTGAGGCCGAGGCCGTCAGAAATGCGCTCCACCGCGCTGGTGAATGCGCGCAGCAGCTTGATCGCAGTCGGGCCGAACGCCTTGGCAATACCCTGCGCCGCCTTCTCCAGCTCGATCTGCAGGTCGCGCAGCGCCTGCGCGCCGGTCTGGAACTGCTTGTTCAGCGTGCCGAGCTGCGTGTCCTTCAGCTTGCCAAGTGCCGACAGCACCACGTCGGTGGTGACCTTGCCCTCGGCCGCCAGCCCCTTCAGCTCGCCGATCGTGACGCCGAGCTCCTTCGCGATCGCCTGCGCCGCGAGTGGCGCCTGCTCGCGGATCGAGCGCAGCTCCTCACCCTGCAGCACGCCGGATGCCAGGCCCTGCTTCAGCTGGATCAGCGCGTTGCTGGTCTCCTGCGCCGTTGCGCCGCTGTTGCGGGCCGCGGCAGAGAAGCCGATATAGGCGTCCTCGAGCTCTTTGATGCCGATCCCGGTCGGGCGCAGCGAGGCGTAGAGGCTCGCGAACCCGTCCGCTGCCTCGGTGGTGCTCATCCGCAGCGTCTCGGCGATCCGCGCGGTGGCCGCCTGCGCCTGGTTGTATTCGCCGAACTGGTCCGACAGCGCCCGGAGCCGCACCTGCGCGCTTTCAGCCGCCAGCCCCGCGTCGGCGATGTACTTCACCGCCAGGCCGCCTCCAGCGGCCGCGGCAAGGCCCGCCAGCCCACTGCCGCCGATCATGCCGAACAGGCCGCCACGGCCCGACCCGGCGCCGCTCAGCTTGCGCTGCTTGGCCTCCAGCTCATCGATCTGCTTGCCCAGCCGGCGGTAGGCCTGGCTGTTGATGTCCACGTTGTCGCGGAGCTGCTTCAGCGCGGCGATGTGGTTGCGCAGCCCGGCGGTGGTGTTGCCGGCCGCGCGGGCCATCCGCTCGATGTCGATGTTCGCCTGGCCGAGCGCGACCTTCGTCACCTTGGACTGCTGCGCCAGCCCCTGCAGGCTGCGCTTCAGCTGGTCCAGCCCCGAGCCTTCCAGCTTGGCCGTGAACTTGATCGCCGTGTCGAGGGACATCGCCATGGCGTCAGCCCTCCTTGTTCATCATTGCCAGAGCCGCGCCTTCCATCACCTGCAGGTCCTCCAGAAGGGCGCGCGGCTCCTTGACTTCGTACAGTCTAAAGAGCCACTCCAGCACCGAATAATCGAGCCCGAGCGCACCGTTCATCGTGGTGCGCCACTGTGTTGCGCTGCGCAGGAACATCTCCACAGCGTCCCAGTTCTCGGGCCACACCTCGAAATCGTCCGACCGTTGCTCGGGGAGCTCCAGCCCGAAGGCTGCAGCATCTGCCGCGGTCTCATCTTTGACTGCGCCGCCGGCCCAATGCTCAGCGGCGTCCGTCAGTTTTTTCTTTTGCCCTTCGCCAGACTGTCGAGCCAGCTGGTCACGATCGCGGCCGCCACTAGTGGCACGTTCAGCAGATCGGTTTTCGCCTTCTCGCTGAAGGGTACATCGCCGCCCTTGGCGTCCTGAATGCCAACCCAGCCGACCAGAACCTCGGCGCAGAGATCGTCGTCGTTCAGCTCACCGGCCTGAATGGCATCCCAGATCTCGCGGATGCGGGTCTGGGGAAGTCGTTTGAACTCGGCATCGAAACTCTGTTTGTCGAACCGGCCGCCGTCGATGGGGAACTCGACGGTGACCGGCCAGCTGTAGGACTTCGACTGTGAGAGAACGAATGCCATTCAGGCGCTCCGAGGGTCAGGTGTAAGCCAGGCTCAGCTCGTCGTTACCGGCGCTGGTGGGCACCGCAACGTAGGGCAGGTTCAGCATCTGGATGCCGTCCTGGTCAGAGTAGCTGGGGTTGGCAATGTCCGACTGGGCCGTGGTGAACGTCACGATGTTGCCGGCCGTCGCCCCATGCTGGAAGCTGATCGAGCCGGTGCTCGAGCCAGTGGCGATCGCGAAGAAGTCTTTTGCGGTGATGGTCGGCGCCTCGATCACCACGTCGCCGGCCGGCGCGCGGTTCACGATCAGCGACTCCTTCGTGCAGCCCACCAGCTCGCGGTAGATCACCTCATTCGCCATCTGGAAGCTCAGGGACTGCAGGCAGCCGCTGTAGCTGAAGATGGAGAAGTTGGAGGTGTTGCCGTTCTTGAAGATCAGCGGCGCGGCCTGGTTGGCATAGGTCGGGGTGGGGGTCGCCGTATCTGTCGGGTCGTTGTAGATCCCCGTCATGGTGAAGCTGATCGTGGGGATCTGGCCCACCTCGGCGCTCAGCTCGAAGGTGCCGCGGCAGCCGGTCACCTTGTGGCGGATGCCGTCGTTGAAGAAGTAGAGGGTCACCGAGCTGAAGCTCGCGCTCACCGGCGCATAGGTGACGCTGGTGGTGGCCACCACGGTCTCGGCGAGGCCGCAGGCCTTCAACACGGGGCCGTAGGCGGGGGCGGTGCCGGCAGCGCCGGAGCCAGCCAGTTCCACCTCGAAGGTCACCTCGACGCGGGTCTGCGCCAGCAGCTGGTCGCTGTTGCCGAGATAGGGACGGATCAGATCGCGCGTGACCGTATCGGCCTGCAGCGGGGTGATCTC
>CALJTZ010000301.1 GCA_937975655.1 uncultured Synechococcus sp.
CGGGCAGTGGCGTGCTGGCCGGTTGCCGCGGCAGCAGCGACGACCCCCTGCTGCTCTCCGCCCGCGGCGAGCTGCCGCCGGCCTGGGTGAAGGCCCTCCCTAAGCCCTGGCGCCTGCAACCCCTCGATTCACCCGCCGCGGTGCTGGCGGCGGCGATGCAGGGGCCGGGTGCGCCCGCTGCGGCCCTGCTGCAGCTCAGCGATGGCTGGGCCGCTCAGCTCGACCCCGCGGTTCTGCAGCCCTTGGCGGCCCCGCAACTGCTGGACCAACTTGCGCCGATGGCGGCGCCGGTGAGTCGCCTGTTCCAGTCCGAGGGCTCCCCGGCCCTGGCCTTTCCCTGGGCCTTTGGCACCTGGGTGCTGGTGCTGCGCAACCGTCCAGATCTGGTGCGGCGTGGGGCAGAGGGCTGGGATCTGCTGCTGGACCCCAGCCTGCGCCGCAAGCTCGTGCTGCCCTCCAGCCCCAGGGTGGTGATGGAGCTGGCCGCGCGCCTCACCCCCCAGGCGGATTCCCTGCGGCAGCTGCGGCAGCAGGCCCTGGCCTTCGATGAGCGCGATGGCCTCAACCTGCTGCTGGCCGGCGACGCCGATGGGGTGGTGGTGCCCAGCCACCGCGCCGTGCCCCTGTTGATCAGTGATCCACGGCTGCAGGCCCTGCTGCCGGCCTCCGGCTCGCCCCTGTGGTGGAACCTGCTGCTGCGGCCCGCGGCGGCCGCCACGCCCGTGCCGCTCGAATGGCTGCGCGACGGCCTCACCCTGCCCCTGCTCGACCGTCTGCTGGCGGGGGGCTGGGTGCCACCGCTGCCCCGGGAGCAGCTGGCACCTGCTCTGAACCGGTGGCCCCAGCAGCTGCGGGGCTTGCTGCTGCCAC
Organism: uncultured Synechococcus sp.; assembly: GCA_937975655.1. Lineage (GTDB taxonomy): Bacteria > Cyanobacteriota > Cyanobacteriia > PCC-6307 > Cyanobiaceae > Vulcanococcus. The sequence continues at coordinate 871 of CALJTZ010000301.1, forward strand.
CGCCAGCGGTGCTGGCCCGCTGCACCAACCTGGAGCCCCTCACGGCCATGGAGCGGCAGCGCAGCCAGGCGCTCTGGGACCGGGCGGCGCCTGAGAGCCCCTAGCCCCAGAGTCGCCGCCGGGGCGCTGCCGCCAGGCGCTGGTGGGTGTCCGCCAGCAGATCGGGAATCGGCAGGTGGTGGGGGCAGCGGGGCAGGCAATCGCCGCAACGGTTGCAGGCCGCGGCGTTGTGCGCTTCCCACCAGTGGCCGGCGCGGCCGATCAGGTTGTAGCGCTCCTAGGCAAAGGGCTCCATGCCGTGGCCCACGGCCAG
>CALJTZ010000302.1 GCA_937975655.1 uncultured Synechococcus sp.
GTCCTCGACGAGTCCGCGATCCGCGCGACGAATACGAGCAGCATCAGCATCACCGAGCTGGCGGCGGCGACGCGGCGGCCGGCGAAGTTCATCGGCACCGCCTGCTGGCCCGAAATGCCCAACACCAACGTCCAGGGTTCCTTGCGGAACGGGTCACGGCCGTTCATCGGCCGCACGAACTGCAGGTTCATGCCTGCGCGCTGGACGGCAATGATGTTGGCGTTGTTGGCGGTGAGGATCGCCTGGCCGGTCTGGGTGTTCTGGAACACCTGGGGCACGTCGCGGCTGATGAAGCCGCGGCCACGGAAGGCGGTGCGGAACGGATCGCCCTTGATCCAGGGATCGGTGAAGGTCAGATCGATCAGGCCGCCGTACTGGCCGTAGGTGAAGTTGAGAGCCAGGTCCCAGGCACGGCCCAGCATGTTGCTGTCCTGAACCTGCACCTGACCAAACACGCCCTGGCTCTGGCTGTAGCCCAAACCACCGGAGAGGGAACCGGTGGACTGCTCGACCACCCCGAGCACGATCGTCACGTTGCCCGGCGTGCCGGCCACCGGCCGCAGGGTCACCTTCACGTCTCCGAACAGTCCCGTGCCGTAGAGGCGCTTGATGTCCTCCTCCAGCTGGCGGCGGTTGAAGGTTTCGCCCGACTTGATCGAGATCTCGCGGCTGATCACCCAGGGCTTGGTCTTGCCCCGGTAGGGCTGGCCCTTGTCATTGGTGGCCGAGCCCTCTTTGTCGAGGAACTGCACCTCCACGCCCACCACCGTGCCTTCGCGCACCAGCAGCTGGGCCACACCCTCGGGGCTGACGCGGGTAGGACCGGTCACCCTGGCCAGGGAATAGCCCTGATCCGAATACCACTTCTGCAGCTCGGCAATGCGGGTCTGCAGGCTGTTGAGGTTGAGGGTCTTGCCGTAATCCGCGGCAAAGATGTCGGGGATCAGGTTCGGGGGCAGCTTGGTCTTGGCACCCACACCATCGAGCTCCACCTTGGTGAGCACGGGATTGGGTGCCACCGTCACTACCACCTGGACGCCCAAGGGGCTGTCCACAGGCTGGATGCGCACGTCGGAGAACCAACCGGTGGCATAGATCGCCGAGAGGTCGTTCTGGAGCTCACTGCGGGTGACGCGGGCGCCGGGCCGGGTGGCCATGGCGTCGTAGACGGCCAGCTCCAGGCGCTCCCGTTCGGGATGGCCCTCGATGCCCTTCACCACCACTTCGCTGATCAACACCCGCGGCTCCGCCTGGGCCGCAGGGACGAGGCTCTCCGTGGGGGCTGGGGCTGGAGCCTGGGCAGGAGCCGGCGCTGCGGCAGGAGGCTGATCCGAACCGATGGGAGCCGGCAGAGGCGCTTCGTTGGCGCTGGAGGGTGCGTTGGTCTGGCCTGACACCGGCTGCTGGGCCATCGCCGGCTGACCCAGAACGGCAGCAGCCAGAGGCAGGGCAGCGGCAAAACCATGAACAGCCCGACCCCGATGCGCCAGGTTCATGCCGTTGCGGGGGCCAGCCATGGGAGTCCGGGCAGTGCGGCCATGCCGCAAATGCCGCTGAACCTACCCGTAAACCCGGGCAGGCGCACAGGCCCCTTGGACCCGTTTGAGAACCTCCCCGTAGGCCTCAACGACACCGCCCAGATCCTGGCGGAAACGGTCCTTATCGAGGATGCGATCGCTGGGGTCGGCCACCTGCAGGTCCCAGAGGCGGCAGGTGTCGGGGCTGATCTCATCGGCCAGCACCAGCGCACCGGCGGCGGTGAAGCCGAGCTCGATCTTGAAATCCACAAGCTGCAGGCCGATGCCAGCGAAGAAGCTGAGCAGCACGTCGTTCACGAGGCGGGCCAGGCGCTCGAGTTCCACCTGCTGCTCGGCAGTGAGCAGCCCCAGGCGCTCCAGCCGGGCCTCGGTGAGCAGGGGGTCGCCGTAGGCGTCGTCCTTGTAGTAGAGATCGAGCAGGGCTGGCTCGAGGGGCGTACCAGCCTCGATGGGCATCTGCTTACACAGGGAGCCGGCGGCAATGTTGCGCATCACCACCTCCACCGGCACGATCGCCACCGGCTTAACCAGCATCCAGTTGCTGCCCTGGACGCCGAGGTAGTGGGTGGGAACGCCCGCCTGTTCCAGCAGCTCGAACAACAGGGCCGAGATCTGGCAGTTCATCTGCCCCTTGCCCGCCAGCTGGGCCTTCTTGAGGGCGTTGAAGGCCGTGGCGTCGTCTTTGTATTCCACGGCCACCAGGTCGTCCTGGTCGGTCTGGAAAACCCGCTTGGCCTTGCCTTCGTACAGCAAGGGGCCGAGGGTGTAAGCGGTCATGGCTGAGATCTGGCGTGGCCTCCGGGAGCCCGGGGCGAACGCAGCTGCTGATGCAGCTGGGCCGCCCGCTCTCCCTCCTGTGAATCTTGCCGCCTGGCCTGCCATTCGCTGTAGGCATCGTCCACCCGCTGGCTGAGGCGCAGCAGGCGCTGGCGAGCGGCCTCGTCATCGAAACCACTGGCCTGCAGCAGCTGGCGCTGATCGTTGAGCAGGGCCAGGGCCAGCCCCCAGGCCCCATCGGCGGCCGCCTGATCGAGGGCCTGCTCCAGCAGCTGGTTGCGCTCCGGCGGCGGCAGTTGGCGCAGCAGGGCCACGGCCCGCTGCAGCCGGTCCGCCGCTGCTTTCCCCGGCATCCGGGCCGCCAGCAGCACCGCGGCCGCCTCCTGATCGCGCCCGAGGGTGGCCAGGTGATCGGCCAGCACGTCCAGGGCGGCACGGGTCACCAGGGTGCCGTCATCGCGCAACCGCAGCGGCAGCGCCACAGTTTCCAGGCTGGCCAGCTGGCCATTGGCCAACAGCTGCAGGGATTCCGCCGCCACGGCGTGATTCAGGCCCGCATTGGCCGCCCGCCAGCGCAGGGTCAGCCAGCGGTCCCGCTCCAGACCGGCCTTGGGGCCATAGCGGTTGAGCACCACCAGGGCATCGTCCGGGGCTCGGCAGCTCAGCAGAGCATTGGCATTGAGCAGCACCGTGTCGAGGGGCTGCGGCGCCGGCGCCACCAGCATCAGCCGCTGGCGCAGCAGGCGCAGGCGTGTCACGAAGTCGAAGCTGGCGGCCTCCTGGCAGGCCAGGTTCAGGTCCGGGATCGTGCCGCGCTGCAGCAGGGTCTGAAAATCGGCCTCCGGAGTGCTGCCCGGCAACGGTGGCGCCGAGAGGGCGCTTGGCGGTGGGGCCGGCTTGGCGAACAGATTGCCGATGAAGGGCAACTTCGCCTGGGCTGGGACGGCGGCCGTGAGCATCAGGACACCGGCCACGGGCGAACACAGCCGGCCGACCAGACGCCAGGCGGGCGCGGGGCGCACCGGCGTGTAAAGAAGGGGTGGCACCGCGTTCCGTCCTCTGGCCCACAACCTAGGGGAGCCCAGCGGGCCGTCCCACCTTGCTCCCCGGCTGCCATGTCCACCCCGGCGACCCCGCTGAGTCCCGCCCGCGTGCTCGTGGTGGGCGGTGGCGGCCGTGAGAACTCTCTGGCCTGGGCCCTGGCCCGCTCCCATGGTGTGGAGCAGGTGTGGGTGGCCCCGGGCAACGGGGGCACCCTCAGCCTGGAAGGCTGCCAGCAACTGGCCATTGCCGAAACCAACCACGAAGCCCTGCTGGCGGCCTGTCAGGAGCACGCCATCGAGCTGGTGGTGGTGGGCCCGGAAGCGCCTCTGGCCGCCGGCCTGGCCGACAGGCTGCGGGCCGCAGGGTTCCCCTGCTTTGGCCCGGGGGCCGATGGGGCCCAACTGGAGGCCAGCAAACAGTGGGCCAAGCAGCTGATGCGCGAGGCCAGCATCCCCACGGCCGGCTTCTGGCCCGCCAACAGCCGCGAACAAGCGTTGGAGGCCCTGGAGGCCCAGGGCAAACCCCTGGTGGTGAAGGCCGATGGCCTCGCCGCCGGCAAGGGCGTCACCGTGGCGGAGAGCCTCGAGGAGGCCCGCGCCGCCATTGAGGAGATCTTTGCCGGCCGTTTTGGCGGGGGAGCTGCTGGTGCCGGTGAGGCCTCCCTCGTACTGGAGGAGCGCACCCATGGGCCCGAGGTGTCGGTGTTTGCCCTCAGCGATGGCCAGCGCATGGTGCTGCTGCCCCCCGCCCAGGACCACAAGCGCATCGGCGAGGGCGACACCGGCCCCAACACCGGCGGCATGGGCGCCTATGCCCCGGCTCCCCTGCTGGATGCCGCGGGGCTGGAACAGGTGCGGCAGCTGGTGCTGGAACCCACCCTCCAGGCCCTGCAGGCCCGGGGCATCGACTACCGCGGCGTGATCTACGCGGGGCTGATGCTCACCGAAACCGGCCCGAGCGTGATCGAATTCAACTGCCGCTTCGGCGATCCGGAGTGCGAAACCCTGATGCCGCTGCTGGGCCCTGAACTGGCCCAGGTGCTGCTGGCCTGTGCCAACGGGGCCCTGGATCAGGCCCCCACGCTCAGCATTGCCGCCAGCTGCAGTGCCTGCGTGATTGCGGCTGCCCAGGGCTACCCGGGCGAGATCCGCAAGGGCGACCCGATCAGCAGCAGCTTGCAGCCAAGCCAGCAACTGCAGCTGTTCCATGCCGGCACCCGCCGCGACGCCGACGGCCGCTGTGTGACCAGCGGCGGCCGGGTACTGGCCGTGGTGGCCCAGGCCGACGACTTCGATGCCGCCTTCGAGCGGGCCTACGCCGGCCTCGCCCAGGTGAGCTTCGAGGGCATCACCTTCCGGCGTGACATCGGCCACCAGGTGCGGGGCCGTTAGGCCGCGCTCCTAGGCTGCGGCCCGCTCCGACGCCATGGGCACCCCCAGCCGTGACCAGCGCCAGCCCCGCGAGTTCTGCCGAGCCAGCTGCCTTGGCCATGCCACGGGCTGAACTCTCCTGGTGGCAGAAACTGCAGCGCTGGTGGGCTGAGTTCAGCCTGCAAACCAAGCTGCTGGCGGCCGCCACCCTGGTGGTGAGCCTGGTGATGACGGGCATCACCTTCTTTGCGCTCAACGGCATCCAGGCCGACGTGCGCATGAGCGACACCCGCTTCGCCCGCGACCTGGGCCTGCTGCTCTCCGCCAACGTGACGCCGCTGGTGGCCGAGGGCAACGACCGGGAACTGGCGGCGGTGGCAGAGCGGTTCTGGAAGTCGAGCCGCAGCCTTCGCTACATCTTCTTCGCCGATCCCGAGGGGATCATCTATCTCGGCATCCCCATCAGCGGCACCAGCGGCAGCAGCGAGCTGCTGCTCAGCCGCCGCCTGGAGGTGCCCGCCGATCTCGCCCGCCGGCCCCAGAGCCCGCTGATTCGCCAACACCTCAGCCCCGATGGGCAGGTGACCGATGTGTTCGTGCCCCTGGTAGCTGGCGACCGCTATCTGGGGGTCCTGGCCTTGGGGATCAACCCCAACGAAGCCGCCCTGGCCAGTGCCGCCCTCAGCCGCGAGGTCACCGTGGCGGTGTTCATCTCGATCTGGGTGCTGGTGATCCTGGGGGCCGTGTTCAACGCCCTCACCATCACCCGGCCGGTGAAGGAATTGCTGCGGGGGGTGCGCTCGATTGCCGGCGGCGATTTCGAGGCCCGCATCGCCCTGCCCGTAGGGGGGGAACTGGGGGAATTGCTGGAGGGCTTCAACGACATGGCCTCCCAGCTGGAGGCCTACAACGAGGCCAACATCGAAGAGCTCACCGCTGCCCAGGTGAAGCAGCAGTCGCTGATCGCCACCATGGCCGATGGCGCCGTGCTGCTGGACGCCGAGGGCCGGGTGGTGCTGGTGAACCCCACAGCACGGCGGCTGTTCCGCTGGGAGGGCCGCAAGCTGGAGGGCAACGAGCTGTGCGAGGAGCTGCCGGAGCTACTGGCGGTGGAACTGCAGGCTCCCCTGGAGAGCCTGCTGGCCGGCGACAAGGACAGCAATGACGTGCGCTGCAGTTTCGGCGAACCGGCCCGCACCCTGCGGATCGTGCTGCAGTCCGTGCGGGATGCCAGCGGCGAATCCCTCAAGGGCATCGCCGTGACGGTTCAGGACCTCACCCGTGAGGTGGAACTCAACGCGGCCCAGAGCCGTTTCATCAGCAACGTGTCGCACGAATTGCGCACGCCGCTGTTCAACATCAAGAGCTACGTGGAAACCCTCCACGACCTGGGCGACCAGCTGAGCGAAGCGGAGAAGAAGGAATTTCTGGGAATCGCCAACGCCGAAACCGATCGGCTCACCCGGCTCGTGAATGATGTGCTCGATCTCTCCCGCTTGGAGAGTGATCGCGTCTGGACCCTGGAGCCGATGGAACTGCGGCCAGCCATGGAGCAAACCCTGCGCAACTACCGGCTCAATGCCGACGACAAGGGCGTGCAACTGGAGCTCGATGTGGATGAGCAGCTGCCCCGGGTACGCGGCAACTGGGATCTGCTGCTGCAGGTGTTCGACAACCTGGTGGGCAACGGCCTCAAGTTCACCGCCAGTGGCGGGCAGTTGGCCCTGCGGGCCTATCCGTGGCCGGACACCTGCCAGCTCGATCCCGCCATGGCCCCGAACAGCGACAACCCCACCTGCGACATCACCGCCCCCCTGCCGCGGCTGCGGGTGGAGATCGCCGATACCGGCTCAGGCATCTCCCGGGAAGACCAGGAGCGCATCTTCGAGCGCTTCTACCGGGTGGAAAACGCCGTGCACACCGAGGTGGGCACAGGCCTGGGCCTCTCGATCGTGCGGGGCATCCTCGAGAAACACGGCACCCGGATCCGCATGGCCAGCGAACTGGGGGTGGGCACCACCTTCTGGTTTGATCTGCCACTCGACCTGGCCGACGCCGATGAACTGCGGCTGGAAACGGAGCGTCGCAGCTCAGACACGGCGAATCGTGCGGCTGCTTAACAGAGGGATGAACAACAGACAGCAGCCTTACGGACTGCAGGGAACGTGGACAGCCCAGGCTGAACGCCAAGGGGGTTAATCGTTCAAGCTGCAGGTGGCACTCTCCGATCCGGGCGCACATCCATGGATGGCCATCAGAATCGAGAAGACGATGCTCAGCTGCCAGCCAATCTCACCGGCCCTTTGGTGGAAGCACGGAATACAGAGGCAACAGGTTGATACGTACCATCCGCTTCAGGCAAGAACGTCCAGATCGGACCATCACCGGTACGCTCAGACAGAGCAACCACACTGCCGGTGGGGGTACTTACCGATGCAAGGTTCAAGCCAGCACGCGCGGAACCCGTGATCGCTGGGCTGAACTGAGCGAGCTCTAGCAACTGAGCATCGGCATTGAAGCCAGCTACCCCACCGTGACCTTGATGCCCACCTTTGTTGACGTTGAGGCGCCACAGCGTGGCCGCTTCGGCATCGCTCGCCGGCGCCGTGAGAATGCGTCGATAACCCCCCATGTCTCCTGCGTAATAGGTAGACCCAAGTGTCAGACCGCGCCGATCGTCAGTGGGGCCAGCGAGCACATCGGCGAAGAGCGTGGGTGCGCCGAGAACCGATGACTGGGCATGACTCCTATGCGCCGCATGGCCCTGATGCTGGTGGATTTGCCGCTTAGAGCGGGCTGGATTAGCCGTGAACAAATCCCAGCCCCACACCTTCAGCTCCGGCGGACCATCGCTCGCAGGAGCTGTCACAATCCGCTCGCGACCACTGCCATCAACATTACCTACAGCGAGAGACACACCGCCGCGGTACGCAGGATCGTCGACGGCATCAAACTCAGACAGAAGTGAACCGGAATAGCCGCTGAACACCTTCACACGACCACCAGCACCCTCCCCACCGGCCACAATGATATCGGCATAGGTATCACCATTGACATCCGCCGAAGCCACATTCAAACCAAAACCCGGATCTTCACCAAAGGGATAAAAGTCATATAGATCGTCAATGTAGAATTTTTTGGCACCATTCAGCACCTTCAACCTGCCACCATCCTCTTGAGCAACCAAGGCATCAGGGATACCATCCGAATTCACATCCCCCATGCCAAGCGCAATACCCCCGCGATAGGGAACAACCACACCATTTCCTGGGAATTCGTCAAAAGGAGCGACGATTTGAGAAGGCAGCTCACTGATTTGACTAGAAGGGCCACCAAGCAAAGGATAGAAGCTCACCGATCCATCACTTGAACCCTCAGAAGCCAACAGATAAGGCTGACCAGGAATGACGTTAAGAGCGGCCATCATGCCACCATCTTCGTGGAATAGATTGTGACAGTGGTAAACGGACTCGCCAAGGGTGGGCTTCCAACGAATGCGGAAGACGTTGGTAGCCTTGGGATCCATATACCAAACATCCGAGTCAAAGTAATGAGGCGGAATCGTATAGCCATTCCTGCCAATACTTACAGCCTCAGACTGGAACGACTGCATATGCAAATGAATCGGATGAGGCACAGCATCGAGATTGGTCACGCGCCACTCCTCAACCTGGCCTGCACGCGGCTGAATCACAGGAGCATTGGGATACACCTCGCCGTCAATCAGAAACTGAGTTTGCCCGTCAACATTTCTTGTTTCAAACGTTATTTCACGCACCACATCAACAGGGGCCTGAGAAAGGTCCTCATACTGCATGCTCTTTGATGTCAGAGGCTTGTCATCCCAATACTGATCATCGCCACCCTTGCGATACCCCTTGAGTCGAGCCAAGGGCTGAATGTACTGAGGGGAGCGACCTGTTGTGGGATCAAGCTTTGGCTGAATCACCGTAGCCGCAAAGTATTTCTCTCCTTTCTTGACTGGTGGAGCGGTGATCAACTCAGTGACACGCTTACCTGGAGCTAGGGCAGTAGCGAAACCACCACTTCGATTACGCAACAACTCCAAGGCATCCTCGTCCCTACCTCCAGGCTCAAGGTTGACCCTGGTTTTACCAACCGTTGACGGGAAAGCCTCACCATCCTGGGCCGCATAATAGGTTTTATAGTTTGACAGATCAGCAAAGTTCCAATCCGCCTTACGGGGAGACCTTGGCAGGAACGTCCGAATCAAGTCTCGAGGATCAATTTGCAACTGGACCCAAGCCTCATAGTCATCCTCAAACTTAATATCTGGCATGTACTGACCATTCAGAGTCAGCTGAAATTGACCCGAATCAACACCCTGCAGAGGCAATAAAGCTAGATCGCCATTTTCGTCCTTTCCGATCGACTGAGCCTGAACCATCATCATACGGAATGGCAGGTCCTTGATCTGATCGATGTCGTTATCACCATCGCCGATCACCAGGAATCCGGCCAGTCCACGATAGACCTGCTCAGCCGTATAACCATGTCGGTGAGGATGATACCAATTAACGCCAGGCTCCTGATCCTTTGAGATTTTATACTCATAGACATTGGTATAACCAGGTGGAATCGACAACAAGACATTGTCGGAATTACCGGAAGGATCAATCACCAAGCCATGGGTATGCAGGTTCGTGTCTTGATCAACGAGATCATTCTCGAGCCTCACGCGCAAGGTATCTCCCGGATTGACTTGCAACGTGGGACCCTGCTCGTTATCCCCCTTCCACTTGGCGTCACTTGATTCACCCTGGTGCAACTCCCAGGCATAGGTCATGAACCCTCTGACCTTTTTGGCCTTACCGGGCTTCAACGGCTGATCGGGATCCGCCACTTCAATCAGCTGTGAACCACGATGGGCACGCAGCGTGACATGAAGGACGCCATCAACACTCTTGAGCCGCACAGGCTCCTGCAGCACACTTAGCGAGCCCGACCAATCGAGTTGTATCCCTGATAACGGCTGCGCATCGACGGTACCAATCGCCTGCTCCAGTTGCCAGTCACCACCAAACTTGGCAGCACCGGTGAGGTCATCAGAAGCGCGCAGATCAGCACCGGTGGACCGTGCAAAGCCCAGCATCAGATCGCGACCAGTCGCGCCAGAAGCCAAGTTGCAGCCATAGAGAAGAAGATCCCCTTCAGGGTTGAGAGCCTCACCCAAAGCCCTCAGGGCTGGTGCATGGGATGAGAGATTCTGCCCTGTGATCTCATCGCGACCAACCTGGAACACCCCAGCAGAGCCGTGGCCATACAGATGAATTGCATTCAATCCC
>CALJTZ010000303.1 GCA_937975655.1 uncultured Synechococcus sp.
GATCTACACAGGCGAAGACACTCTTTCCCTACACGACGCTCTTCCGATCTAGGCGCAACAGACCAGCGGGTTCGGTTGGCCGGCTTGGGTCAGCTGCGGTTCTGGGCTGGCGCTGACGCTCTGGGGTAGCGCCATGGCGGCCCCGGTTCCCCTGGCCGTGCAGCCTTTTCAGTCGGTGGCTCCGCCGTGGCAGCAGTGCCCTGGCTGTGCCTTGCAGGGGGCCGATCTGCGTGGCTTGCTCTTGGTGGGCGTGGATTTGCGTGGCGCTGATCTGCGCGGTGCCGATCTGCGTGGAGCGAATCTGGAGGGCGCTGATCTCACAGGTGCACTGCTGGAAGGCGCGCAACTTCAGGATGCGCGCCTCAGCAATGCCGATCTCTCCGGGGCTGATCTGCGGGCGGCCGATCTTCGTGATGCTGTGGTGATCCATGCCCTCACGCCCGGCACCCGGATCGATGGCGCGGTGCTGGTGGGTGCCGACATCACGGGCAGTGATCTGGTGATTGGCGGGCCCGAGGAAGACATCCCCCCGCTGCCGCCCGCCAGTCCCTGAGCTCAGAAGCCCCGCCGTTGCACGGCGGCATCGATGCTCTGGGGGTGATACGGCACAAACGGCACACCGGTGCCGGAGAAGTTGAAGTCGTTCAGCTTCACCCGCAATCCGCCCAGTTGTTCATAGGGGCTGTAGTACACGCTGAAGGCATAGGCCCGGCGCTGCCAGCGCAGTTCCACATAGGAGCCTGTGGTGTCGCCATAGAAGGGTGAATTGGGGTCCACGTTCAGGCCCAGGCCGCCACTGAACACCAGCGGACCCACCAGTTGTTGGGTCAGGCCCAAGCCCAGGGTTCCGAGGTCCACGGCGCGGTCGAAGCTGAAGGGGCTTTGGCCCTGGCGCAGGGTGCCGCCACCGGTGATGGTGAACTGGGTGTAATCGAGCACGTTGCGGTTGAAGTGACCCAGGGTGAGGGTGGGGCCACCCGAGAAGCTCAGCAGGTTCTGGTTGGTGCCATTGCCGTAATACGACAGGCTCACGCTCGTGTTGGTGTTCAGCGTCAGTCCCGGAACGATCGGCACCGGGCTGTAGCGGTTGGCGCTTTCGGGCCCGGGGGGCAGGGCTTTGCCGGTCCAGAGCGGCAGGGAACTGTTGAGTGAGCCGTAGATGTTGGCCCGCCATAGCTCCGCTAGGTTCACACTGGCGAAATCGGTGCCCTGGTAGTTGCCCACTCCTGCTCGCCAGAACAGGGTGTTGCTGAGCTTGCCCCAGGTGGGCAATTCCCGCTGTTGTTCCAGCGAGGCGCCGAAGGCGGAGTACACGTCCTGCTCGCCGAGGGAGCCATTCCAGACCCGATAGCGATAGGCCGCGAATAGGTTGGCTGTGGCCTCGCCCACCCCGGGGATGGGCACTTTGCGCCGCAGGGTGCCCCAGCTGCGGATGCCATCGCTGAAGTTGCTGGGCTCGAAGGTGGAGATGTCTGCGGTGGCGTCAGCCTTGAATCCCAGGAAAGGAGCCTCGAGCTTGGCCAGCAGGCCGAATAGGTCGCCGATGCGGGCGTTCTGTTCGCTCGGTTCGGCGCCAATCGGTTCACCGGGCAACACATAGCTGCTGGTGGTGCCATCCAGGGCACGGCGCACCATGAACTGGGGTTGCAGGTTGAGCACGCCCTTCCTGCCGATGCTGATCGGCTTGACGTTGTAGCCGATGTAGGCGCCGTCGCGGTCTTCGCCATCGCTGCCCAGCACCCAGCGGTTCGCCACTTCCTCTTCCTTCTCAAAGCGCTGGTTGCGCTGCAGCGGCAGGGGCAGGCGGTCTTCCAGGATCACCTGGTTCTGCTCCGCCTGGATCACGAGATCCCCATTGGGCTCGCGGCGGGCCACCACGTTGCGGGCATCCACCCAGGCCTGGGCGGGGGTGTAGGGGTCGTTGCTCAAAGCAGCCCGATCGGCCCGCCAGCCATCGGCCGTGAGTTGGATCGTGTTGGCCTGCAGCCGCCAGCGGCTGATGCTGCCGTTCACCAGTTGGCGGTTGGCCATGGTGCGCAGCGTCTGCAGCTGCAACGGCTTCACCTGGCCGTACACCAGGGCCTCATTGCTGGGGGTGTCAGCCGTGGTGTTGCCAAACCGTCGTCCCGCCGAGAAGCTCTGCTGGAACTGCAGGTTGCCGACCCGCTGGTCCACCGTGGCGGCAATCGCCTCGCGACGCAGGCGCTCCTGATTGGCCAGGCTGCCCAGGGATGGGCGCGGGGGAGCTGGCGCTGGCGTGGCGCTGTCCGGGGCCGGGGCCGCCTTCGCGGCTGGACTGCCCAGGGCCACGGCATTGAGCCGCTCCTCGAGGGGTGTGCTGCGTTGGCGTTGGCCCCGATCGGGATCGGGGCAGCTGTTGGCCGGTGCCATGGCCACCAGCGGCACCCTGGGCGGCGGGGTGCTGCCGAAGCGATAGCGAACGCCGAGTAGGTAGGCGTTGCTTCCCTCTGACACGCCGCTGTAGGTGCCGTAGGCCCCGGAGCGGTGGTGGATGCGCCCCACCACAGACCATTCCGGCGACACCAGCGCCTCCAGCTCAAAGCCCAGATAGTTGAGGAACTGGGTGTACTTCTGCCGGTAGGTCTTCTCGTAGTTGCTGACGGCGGTGTTGAGGCTCACGCCCTCCACGAAGCCAATGCTCAGCCAGGGCTGCAACCAGGCCCGCAGCCCCAGGCCCGCGGTGATCTCGCCGAAGGCCTGGGCGGGTGTATCCGCGTAGGGCACCGACTGGTTGTAGGGCCCGCCGGCCTGCCTGGCGGCGGCGTGCCCCATCAGGGTGCTGTCGAATTCCAGGGCCAGGGGCCCGGCGTCCACGAGGCGGCGGTTGAGCCCCAAGCCCAGCAGGTATTCCGGCCGCATGCGGCCGTTGAACAGAAACGTGTCTCCGAAGTTGGCATCGATCATCTGCCCGCCCCAGAGGGTGGCGGCCCAGGGGTAGGGATGCCAGTTCGGTACAGGCGGCAGGGCCGGTGGGCAGGCCATGGTCTGGGCGGCCGGAGCCAGGGCCACCGGCGGCATGGTCCAGGTTTCGGTGGGCAGCGCAGCAGGGGTGCCTTCTGCCGTTTCGATCGCCGGGAACTGGGGGCCCTGGGCGGTGGTCCCAGGGACGGGCAGGGGGGCGCTGCTGAGGGCCTGGCCCAGGGCAGGATCCAGGTTGGCTGGCGCCACCGCCAGATCAGTGTCGCGGCGGAGGTTGGGGTTGGGGGCGCCCCAGTAGCTGAGGGGCAGCAGACCGGCCGCAGGCGGGGTGGCGGGGTTGAGGTCGAGGCTGGTGCTGTCGAGGTCGATCACCCCGTACACCTCGTTCAGCTCGCCGGTTTGCTGAATCAGGCTGTAGCGGAGCGTGCTGGCCTGCAGGTATTGGTTCCCGCGCTGCAGCCGCACGCTGCCACTGGCATACACCGTGCGGGTGCTGGGCTCGTACTCCAGGCGATCCGCCAGCAGTCGGCCGCCGTTCAGCAGGGCCTTCACCCGGCCGATGGCCACGTAGCGATTGAGTTGGCCGTCGAAGCCCTGCTGATCCGCAGAGATGTCCAGATCCAGCGGCGGTTGTTGAACTGCAGTGGCAGGACTGAGCCCCTTGGCCGCCGCAGCCCCGCTGGCTGGGGCTGTTATGGGCCGATCTGTGACGGGCCCAGGGGTTGTTGGAGTCGCCTCAGGTGTGACAGCCGCAGGGGCTGGAGGCGTTGCAGCCTTGGCGCTCCCCAGAGCGATCAGCGAAGCTGACCCCAACGCCGCGATGAGACGGCTGGCGCGTTGAGGGAGGGGCACCGAGACGTTGAAACCGGCGGTGATCCTGCCACGAGTGGCCGCTGGGAGCAGGGCAGAGGTGAGCCGGCTAATGGCTCAGCTCGGGAAACCCGAGCGCGCCATCACTCCTCGAGGTCTTTGCGGCTGGGGGTCCGGCTGGGATCGCTGGCCAGGAAGCCGAACACGAAGATCCCGATGAAGAAGAAAACGACCGAGTAAACCGAGATCTTGAGAGCGAGCATGGTCTGTCCGGCGGGTGACAGGGAGTGACAGGCGCCAGGTGGGCCCTGAACGACCCTGCGGCAGCCGCATCATCCTATGGGTCGCGATCGCGTTGACCGATGCCGGAGGCCTCTGAGGCCGTGGTTCGCCCCTGGATTGAAACGTTTCAGGCGCGAACGCGGCTGGATCTGCGCCCCCTCTGGCAGATCGCTCCCCCCGATGGCCCACCCCGGCCTGCCCTCGACGACCCCTGGGGGCAGCGGCACCGGCCCGATTGGGTGGCCCGCGGCCTGGTGGTGTGGCCCCGTGGGGGGCGTTGGCATCAGCTGCAGTGCCGGCTGGAGTGTCCAGCCCAGTGGCAGGAGCAGCAGCAGGGAGATCGCCAGGCGCGGCTGGTGCTGCGCTGGTGGGCCGATGCCGTGGTGCTGCGGGTGAATGGCGTTCCGGTGCATCAGGGCGACCTGTTCGATACCGCCTGCCGCTGGCTGCTGCCCGAGGCCTGGTGGCAAGGCCAGCCCCTTGCGTTGGAGCTGCTGCTGCGCTCCCCGCTCCACGACGACGGGGCCTTGATGACCAGCCAGGTGGAGCTGGAGCCCCGCGATCCCGCCGATCCCACGGCCGTGTTGCAGGCCACAGCGCTCGCGCTGCAGGCCCTGCGGCAGCCCGAGGCGCTGGCCGCAGCGCTGGAACCGCTCGACCCCCTGGATCCAGGGGCCCCCGAACGCCTCGCGCCCCTGCTGGCTGAGGCCGCTGCGGCGCGTCCGCAGGGGGGATTCCAGGTGCTGGGCCATGCCCACCTCGATCTGGCCTGGCTGTGGCCGGTGGCCGACACCTGGCAGGCGGCGATCCGCACCTTCGGCTCGGCCCTGGCGCTGCTGGAGCGCTATCCCCAGCTGCACTTCGCCCACTCCACCCCAGCCCTCTACGCCTGGATCGAGCAGCACCAGCCGGCCCTGTTCGCCGCCATTCGCCGGGCTATGCAGGCCGGTCGCTGGGAGCCCATCAACGGCCCCTGGGTGGAGACCGACTGCGTCCTGATCAGTACGGCCTCCCTGCTGCGTCAGTTTCTGGAGGGACAGCGCTACAGCCGTGAGCGCTTTCCGGAGTGGCGCCACGAGCTGTGCTGGCTGCCGGACAGCTTCGGCTTTGCCGCGGGGCTGCCTGCTGTGGCGGAGGCCACCGGCGTGCGCTGGTTCTGCACCCACAAGTTGGCCTGGAATGCCACCAATCCCTTCCCCCATCGGCTGTTCCGCTGGCGCAGCCGCTGCGGCGCCGAGGTGTTGGCCTTGATGAACGCGCCGATCGGCACCGATGGCGACCCGGTGGCGATGGAGGCCTACCGGCTGCAGTGGGAGCGGGGCAGTGGCGTGGCCGAGGCCCTGTGGTTGCCGGGGGTGGGGGACCATGGCGGTGGCCCCACGGCGGAGATGCTGGAGCAGCTGGAGCTCTGGCAGCAGCAACCGCTGGCCTGCCCCCAGCAGCACGGCACCCTGCGGGACTACCTCGGTCGGCTTGAGCCGCTGCACGCCGGCCTGCCGGTGTGGCGCGATGAGCTCTATCTCGAGCTGCACCGCGGCTGTGCCACCAGCCGGCCCGACCAGAAACGCCACAGCCGCAGCCTGGAGCGGCTGTTGCGGGAGGCGGAGCTCGCCGCCGCCCTGCTGGCCCTGGAGGGCAGCGAGGCCCCCGGCATGGATTGGAGGCCCCTGCTGTTCCAGCAGTTCCACGACATCCTTCCCGGCACCTCGATTCCCGAGGTGTTTGAGCAGGCTGAACCCCAGTGGCGCGCGGCCCGCCGGACGGCCCGGCAGCACCGCGATGGGGCACTGCAGCGCTGGTTGGCGCCCTATGCCGCACCGGCCGTGGCTGCAGCTGCCCCGGCCACCCAGCCCTGGTGGCTGGCGCAGCTGCAGCCGCTGGCCGCGGCGCCGCTCTGCCTGCGGCTGCCCCGGGGCCACTGGAGCCAGAACGGAGAACCCCTGCCCTGCCAGCTGGCCCCTGGCGGCGGCCAGTGGGTGCAGATTGCCGGGCTCGCTGGCGTGGCGGCCCTGGCCTTGCAGCGCGGCCCGGCGGGGGCAGAGGGGCCGGAGGAGGCTGAGCTGCCGGTGCTGTACCCGGTGCAGTTGCGCTTGCAGCCTGCGGCAGCGGGCCCGGAGCTGTGGCGCCTGACTAATGGCCTGATCACAGCTGAGCTGGGGCCGGAGGGTGTGCGGCAGGTGTGGGGCCCTGATGGCCTGCCTCAGTTGGCGGCGCCGCTGCAGTGGTGCCGCTGGCGCGACCACGGTGAGTTCTGGGATGCCTGGGATCTGGCCGGCAACTATCGCGACCACCCCCTCGAGCTGGACTGGCTGGCCGGGCCCACGCTGGTGGAGCAGGGCCCCCTCTGCAGCCGCCTGGTGTGGCGCGGCCGGGCCGGCCAGAGTGCCCTGCGGCTGGATGTGCAGCTGCGGGCGGGCTGCCCCTGGCTGGAGCTCAGCCTCAGCGTGGACTGGCGGCAGCAGCACGAACTGCTGCGTCTGGAGCTGCCCCTGGCCCAGGTCAGCAGCCGCTATGCCGCCGACACCAGTGGCGGCGTGCTCGAACGGCCGGCGGCGACAGTCACCCCCCGCGAGCAGGCCCGCTGGGAGGTGCCTGCCATCAGCTGGATCGCCTCCCAGGGGCAGGCGGGTGGCCTGGCGGTGCTGCTGGATGGACCCCAGGGGGTATCTGCTCAGCCCGATCGGCTGGGGATTTCGTTGCTGCGGGCCCCCACCTGGCCGGACCCATCGGCCGACAATGGTTATCAGCGCCTACGCCTCGCCCTGCTGCCCTGCCCCGGAGGCTGGCGCCAGGCGGCCGTGCCCCAGCAGGCAGTGCGCTTTCGAGAGCCGGTGTGGCTTCGGCCCCAGCTGCCGGGCGATCGGCAGATGGAGGTTCCCCAGGTGGTTCAGCCGTCAGCGCTGCGGCTCGGCAACGCGGCGCTCCAACTGGTGGGCTTGCGGCCCGATCCCGAGGGCGAGGCCGGCGTGGCTGAGCTCACGGTGCAGAACCTGAGTCCGTTGCGTCAGGTCTTGGAGCTGCCGCATCCCTGGTGCCTGCTGGATGGGCCGTTTGGGGGCTGGCTGAAGCCCTGGCAACTGCTCAGCCTGCGGGTACGGCACGCCAGTCCAAGTCAGTCGTCGTGGTCGTCGAAGGGGTCGGTGAGGCCCTTCGATGGCGGCCCGAAGGCGGTGTAGATGCCAAAGCCTGTGAGGGCCAGCAGCACGGTGAGCACGGTGATGGCCACGGACATGGCTGGGGAGGTGGATTCCATGGCGATTCCGGTGGCGGGGGGTGGACGGTGAAGGGGGCGGTGGCAGCGAGGGGTTCCGGAGAGTTCCGTCACAACTCTCGACGGCAGCAGCCGTTG
>CALJTZ010000304.1 GCA_937975655.1 uncultured Synechococcus sp.
AGTGCGGCCCAACCGCCGTCGATGTACTGGCGGTAGGCTTCTTTGAAGCCCTTGGGCGTGGTCACAGCGTGGGTGGCTTGGTCGATGGTGCAACCTTCTTCGTCGCCGCTGATGTTCAGGGGAAATGCCACTTCGGCGGCGAACTTGCCCGCCTGCACCGTGCCGGTGTAGGTGGTGCCGTTGAGGGCGCCGCCGTACACGGTGGCCGTCACGCCGGTCTGCTCGAAGGAGTACTTCGCTTCAGCGCGGCGGAAGGGGATGTCGGCACGAACGATGCCTTGGCTGTCCTCGAGAACCACAGGGAAGTTCTCAAAGAAGTTGGGCAGACGTCGCACCTGCAGATCCCGGCCTTCCTTGTCGGTGAAGGAAATGTGACCCAGCCAGCCGGTGGGGAGACCATCGCCGTTCACCATCGGGCCAACCCGGAACAGACCGCCCTTCGCCGGGCTGTTACCCACGTAGTCGTAGAAGGCCAGCTTTTCAGGAATGGAGGCGTAAGCCTGCTCCTTGGTTGCACCGTTGTCGAGAGCGGTCTGGACACGACGGTTGATCTCGGTCTTGAAGTAGCCCTGATCCCACTGGTAGCGGGTGGGGCCAAACAGCTCAACCGGGGTGGCCGCAGCGCCGTACCACATGGTTCCAGCCACGATGAAGGCGGCGAAGAACACGGCGGCGATGGCGCTGGAGAGCACCGTCTCGATGTTGCCCATCCGAAGGGCCTTGTAGAGGCGCTCGGGCGGACGGGTGGTGATGTGGAAGATGCCAGCAATGATCCCCACGATGCCGGCGGCAATGTGGTGAGCCACGATGCCGCCCGGATTGAAGGGGTTGAAGCCTTCAGGCCCCCAAGACGGTTGCACCGCCTCGAGGTGGCCCGTGACGCCGTAGGGGTCTGAGACCCACATCCCGGGTCCAAACACGCCAGTGAGGTGGAAGGCACCGAAGCCGAAGCAGCCAAGGCCTGCCAGCAGCAGGTGGATGCCAAAGATCTTGGGGAGGTCGAGGGCAGGCTCGCCGGTGCGAGGGTCCTGCCAGATCTCGAGATCCCAGTAGGTCCAGTGCCAAATCGCGGCCAGGAAGAGCAGGCCGCTGAAAACGATGTGGGCAGCAGCCACACCTTCGAAACTCCAGAAGCCGGGGTCAACACCGGTCTCACCGGTGATGCTCCAGCCGCCCCAGCTACCGGTCACGCCCAAGCGGGCCATGAACGGCATCACGAACATGCCCTGGCGCCACATGGGGTTGAGCACCGGGTCAGAGGGATCGAAGATGGCCAGCTCGTAGAGGGCCATGGAGCCGGCCCAGCCGGCTACCAGAGCGGTGTGCATGAGGTGCACGGCCAACAGACGGCCCGGGTCGTTGATAACGACCGTGTGCACCCGATACCAGGGCAATCCCATGGGGGTTAGGTCCGGGGAAACAACCAGCTATCCGAACCGGAGAAACCGGGGGCGGACAGCAGCACGACCAAGTCCAATGAAGGCTCGATCCGTGCTGGCGATGGTAAGGGTTTCGGCAAGCCGACCGATTCGATCGCTGCAGAGCTGAAACGAGCCGTGACGGGGCCGGCCCTGTGGCCCGCACGCCACGGGCACCAGCGGCCCACGGACGCGGTTACAAAACGCAACCCTGCCCCTCAGAATGGAGGGGTTCTCCACACCTGGCCACCATGCCCGTGATCCGTTTCGTGCGCGAAGGAGTCGATGTGGAGTGCTACCCCGGCGAGAACCTGCGCGAGGTGGCCCTGCGGGAGGGTGTGGAGCTCTACGGGTTGAAGGGAAAGCTGGGCAACTGCGGGGGCTGCGGCCAGTGCATCACCTGCTTTGTGGACGTGGTGGGCGAGAGCTGCCCGGGCAGCCTGAGTGGTCGCACCGGCGTGGAAGAGCAGAAGCTGCGCCGGCGCCCAGAGAGCTGGCGCCTGGCCTGCCAGGCCCTGGTGCAGCACTCACTGCTTGTGCTCACCCGGCCGCAAGTGGGCTTTGCGGATGCTGAGGCCAAGATCGCAACGGCCAAGGCCGAAGCGCTGCCAGCCGGCCCCACCGCCTGGCCCGTGAGCGAGGAGCCCACCGCCGAGGACGATGCGGGCACCAGTGAGGGGGCCGCATCGGCTGCGAAAGGGCTTGGTGGAGGCCAAGAAACCACAACGAGCGGTGAAGAGGGCTGATCTCAGCCCGATCGCTGGTGATACGGTCAGCTAGCTCACAACAATTGCGATGGAAACCAACGACCTCGGCTTCGTTGCCAGCCTGATGTTCGTGCTGGTTCCGACGGTGTTTCTGCTGGTGCTCTACATCCAGACCAGCAGCCGTCAGAGCTGATCTTCCCCAGCTGGTGGGCAACTCGTCCGGGCGACGTCGGTTGTCTTTGGAGATTCACACCCACTGAAAAGGCGCCCCTAGGGGCGCCTTTTTTGCTGACCGAAATCCTGCGTTCCTGCTACGGCTGCCGCGATCAGCGGCTGCGCGCCTCAGGCTCACGCACCAGCAACACGGGCGCCGGAGCATGCACGCGGATGTAGTCGCTCACTGATGAACCGAGCAGGCGGTCGATGTCCACCAAGCTCTTGGCCACCAGCGGGCGCCGATCCTGGGAGGCGATCACGAGCAGGTCGGCCTTGTGCTCCGCCGCAGCCGCGCACACACCGCGACCCACATCACCCGTGCTGTGGAGGGCCGTCATCTCCACGCCCAGGGAGCGGGCCCGCTGAACGGCCTTCTCCAGCACCTCATCGGCCGGTGATTTGCCACCGCGGGAGGGGGTGATGTCCTGACGGCTCACGTGGATCCCCGTGAGGCTGCCACCGGGAATATCCCGCACCATCTCACAGGCCAGGCGCAGGGCGTCATCACCTACGCCGGTGCCATCAATCGTCACCATCACCCGGTTGACATGGCGGACGTAGAGGTCGTCGCGCACCAGCAACATCGGCCTGGTGGAGAGCTGGAAGACGTACTGGCTGGCACTGTTGCCCAAAATCGATTGCAACCGACCAAGGCCGCGGGAGCCCATCACGATCAGGTCAACGTTGAGCTCATCGGCCACCTTCAGCACGGTTTGCTTGGTGTCGCCCTGGCGAATGATCGTGTTCACGTCGCTGGGGCTGAGGCCCAGGCGCTGCACCGCTTCGGCCACAATCCCGGCCGCCTTCTGGGAGTGCTCCGCGAAGTTCTCCCCGGCCTGCTCCGGCACCACGTGCAGGAGATTGATCCGGGCCTGCTTCACGGCAGGGATGTCCCGCAGCATGCGGACCATCTCCTCAACGTGACCCTTTCCGGAATCGGCGATCAGAAGGTTGCGGAACACAGCACTGGCAACGCGCTCCGGCAGCCTATGGCCGATCAGCGGGCCCCTTGGCTTTCGAAACGCACACCGTGATGGAGCATCAACAAGCCCACACCTGGACCCTGAAACGCCGGGTGCTGCCGCAGCACACCGATCACGCCGGCGTGATGTGGCATGGGGCCTATCTGGCCTGGCTGGAAGAGGCGCGGGTGGAGGCGCTGGCGGCTGCTGGCCTGGCCTACGCCGATCTCTCGGCGCGGGGGCTGGAACTGCCTGTGGTGGGGCTGAACCTGAACTACAAACAGGCGCTACTGCACGGTGATCTGGTGGTGCTCCGGAGCCAGGTGCTGCCGCGCCAGGGGGTGAAGCTGCCCTGGCACAGCCACTTCATCGCCCCGAATGGGTCGGTGGCCGCCGAAGCCAGGGTGGAGCTGGTGCTGGTGGAGCTGGGCGGGGGCGGCCAACAGCGGCGCCTGCTCCGACACCTGCCGGACGACCTGATGGCAGCCGTGACACACCTGCAACAGGGCCCGAAAGACTGAACCCAGCCCAGCGCCTGTGGTACATCTATACCAGTGGAATCAGGGGTGGTGTGACCCATGGGAGATCTGCTGTTTGCGCCCTTCGCCGGGATCGCTGTGGGCAAGGGCAATCCAGAGGCCGATCTACAGGAGCGCGAGCGGCTGTGGCAGCGGGTTTGGAGCGAATGTCCCGGTATCGGTTGGACGCGGCTGCAAGGCCTGCGCGACCAGTTCAGCTCCCTGGAGCAGGCCTGGGGCGCGGATCTTGGCGATCTGAAGGCCGCCACGGGCCTGGGACCCAAGGGCCTGGCCAGCTTGGAGGCCTATCGCCAACGCTGGGGCCCGACACCGTTGCCCCAGCCGCTCACTCCGGCAGCACGGCTCCAATGGCGCCGGCGGCGTTGCCTACTCCCGGATGATCAGGCGCTGCCAGACGCCATCCGAGCACTGGAACGTCCACCCCTGCAGCTCTACTGGCAGGGCAATGGGGCTCTCTGGGCCCGTCTACGCAAGCAACAGGCCGTTGCGGTGGTGGGAACCCGCCGCCCCTCCCGCCATGGGGAGGTGATGGCCCGTGCCATCGGCCAAGCCCTGGCGGAAGCGGGCTGGCCCGTGGTGAGTGGCCTGGCCGAGGGCATTGATGCAGCGGCGCACGCCGGCTGCCTGGAGCGCCAAGGCCGCCCCGTGGCCGTGCTCGGCACGCCTCTGGAGCGGGTGTATCCACGCCACCACGGGGAACTGCAGCAGCGCGTGGCAGGCCAGGGGCTGTTGGTCAGCGAACTGCCAGCGGGCGCAGGCGTGCAGCCGGGGCACTTTGCCGCCCGTAACCGCCTGCAGGTGGCCCTGGCCAAGGCGGTGGTGGTGGTGGAGTGCCCAGCCGCCAGTGGCGCGCTGCACTCGGCGCGCCTGGCCTGGGATCAGGGCCTGCCGGTTTGGGTGGTGCCGGCGGATGCCGGCAAGGTGTCGGCATCCGGTAGCAACCGCCTGCTGCTGCAGGGCGCCACGGCACTGCTGGACCCGGCCGATTTGATCCGGGAATTAGGGGCAGGGCCACTGCGCCCGCAAGGCCAACAGAGCAGCCCGCCCATGCCCGCAGCAGCGGGCAGCCTGCAGTTGCGGGAAGCGGCCCTCTTGGCCGCCCTGGGCCGCGGGGCATCCCTGGAGCAACTCTGCGAGCGTCTCCGCCAAACACCGGGAGTGCTGTCGAAACGGTTGCTGCAACTGGAACTGGCGGGCCTGCTGCGGGCGGAACCAGGCCTGTGGTGGCGGCCCTGCTGAACAGATCACTGCCTAGGGTTGCTTCATGCCAACTGTGTTGCGCAGCGATGCCCTCCTGGCCTGGCGCCACCAGCAGCTCCAGGACGGTGGAAACCCCGGCGATCTCGACTGGCTCCTGGACCTGGCAGGTGGCGTGCGCTGGCCCTTGCTGCAGCAGCTGAGGCTCAGACCCGATCAGAGCGTCACACTGAGCTGCAGCCTCCAAGAGCTGGAAGAGCTCTGGAGCCATCACCGCCTGCATCACACCCCGCTGCAATACCTGGTGGGGATGTGTCCCTGGCGGGACCTGGAACTGCAGGTTGGCCCTGGCGTGCTGATTCCTCGCCAGGAAACGGAGCTTCTGGTGGAGTTAGCCCTTGAACGCGCCCATGCCGTGGACGCCCCTTCCTCCCCCTGGGCGGATCTGGGCACAGGCTCAGGCTGTCTTGCCGTGGCCCTGGCCCGTGCCCTACCCACCAGCCGTGGCTACGCCGTGGATGCCTCAGAAGCCGCACTGAAGCAGGCTGCCATCAACTTTGAGCGGCACCAACTCAGCGATCAGGTGAGCCTGCACCACGGCAGCTGGTGGGAGCCCCTGCAAGCCCAGTGGGGCCAGCTCCACCTGGTGCTCTCCAATCCGCCCTATATCCCCACCGCTGTGTGGCGGGACCTGGAACCGGTGGTGCGAAACCATGAGCCGAGCCTGGCCCTGGATGGAGGCGGCGATGGCCTCGATGCCATTCGCACCATCGCCAGCGGCGCCCAGCAGGCTCTCGCCCCAGGGGGCTGGCTGTTGATGGAACACCACCACGACCAGAGCCAAGCCGTGGGCCAGTTACTCACCCACGCAGGCCTGATCAACATCCAGAGCCATGCAGACCTGGAGGGCAAACTGCGCTTCGCCAGCGCCCAGCGAGCCGGCCATGGCTAGAGCAATGTCGATCCTGGAGGCCGAGCCCCTGGCCCTGAGCCTGCGCAACGGAGGGCCGGCCCTGTTCCCCACCGACACCTTGCCCGCCTTGGCGACCCGGCCAGAGGCCGCCGCGCAGCTATGGGAGCTGAAAGGGCGCCCAGCGCACAAGCCGGTAATCCTGATGGGCTCCGATCCCGAAGAGCTGTTCAACCTGCTCGGCGGCCCTGTGGAACAGGCCTGGACAAACCTGGCCAAGATCCACTGGCCCGGTGCCCTCACCCTGGTGCTTCCAGCCAGAGGGACCGTGCTGGAGCAGCTTCAGCCCGGCGGTACGAGTCTGGGGCTGCGGGTGCCGCAATGCCGACAGGCCCTGGAGCTACTGGAACGAAGCGGGCCCCTGGCCACCACCAGCGCCAATCGCTCTGGAGAGGCCCCATGCCTTCAAGCCGATGAGGCGGCGCGGTCGTTTCCTGGGGTACCGCTGCTGGCACCCGTGCCCTGGCCGGCCGCGGCTGGTGTGGCCAGCACGGTGTTGGCCTGGAGCGATACTGGAGCCTGGCAGCTACTGCGACGTGGTGCTGTGATGCCAGAGCTGCCCGGCGCAACCGAACCATGATCTGGATGAGCCTGTTGCTGCTGGTTCTGCTGGGCCTGCACCACTGGCTGATGGAACCACTCTTGCGGGCCGGCACCGCTGTGTTGGAGCTGAGCTGGCTGCCCTGGCTCCTGCTGGGGGCGCTGGCCTGGGTGCTGGCCGGCGGAACCCAAGCCAAGCGCTGAGGACACCGCGACAACAATGAAAAAGCCCCCGGCCGAGGCCGGAGGCTTGAGTCGTCCCTCGAGGGGCAAGGGCTGAGTGGATCAGCCGAACTTGCCAGAGGTGGAAGCGATCAGGAAGGCGGCGTAGGTCACGAAGTAACCCACCGTGAAGTGAGCCAGACCAACCACACGGGCCTGAACGATCGAGAGAGCCACGGGCTTATCGCGCCAGCCCACCAGGTTGGCGAGCGGGGTGCGCTGATGCGCCCAGACGATGGTCTCGATCAGTTCCTGCCAGTAACCGCGCCAGGAGATCAGGAACATGAAGCCTGTGGCCCAGATCAGGTGACCGAACAGGAACATCCAAGACCAGACGGCCAGGTTGTTGCTGCCGAACGGGTTGTAGCCGTTGATCAGCTGAGAGGAGTTGAGCCAGAGGTAGTCGCGGAACCAGCCCATCAGGTAGGTGCTGGATTCGTTGAACTGAGCCACGTTGCCCTGCCAGATGGCGAGGTGCTTCCAGTGCCAGTAGAAGGTGACCCAACCCACGGTGTTCAGGGCCCAGAAGACAGCCAGATAGAAGGCGTCCCAGGCTGAGATGTCGCAGGTACCGCCACGGCCGGGGCCGTCGCAGGGGAAGGAGTAGCCGAAGTCCTTTTTGTCGGGCATCAGCTTGGAACCCCGGGCATCCAGGGCGCCCTTCACCAGGATCAGGGTGGTGGTGTGCAGACCCAGCGCAATGGCGTGGTGCACGAGGAAATCACCAGGACCAATCGGCAGGAACAGCTCGGTGCTGCCGTTGATGGCATCCAGCCAGTAGTGATCGCCGGCGATGTTGGCAGAAGCCAGGCTGGCGGCACTGTTGGGGTTGGAGAGCAGCACATCCATGCCGTACATCGCCTTGCCGCTTGCGGCTTGGACGAACTGGGCAAAGACGGGCTCCACCAGGATCTGCTTCTCGGGAGTACCGAAAGCCACGACCACGTCGTTGTGGACGTAGAGACCCAGGGTGTGGAAACCGAGGAACAGGGAAACCCAGCTCAGGTGGCTGATGATGGCTTCCTTGTGCTCCAGCATCCGTGCAAGAACGTTGTTCTTGTTGGCTTCCGGGTCGTAGTCGCGGATGAAGAAGATCGCACCGTGGGCGAAGGCACCGCACATCAGGAAGATGGCGATGTACTGGTGGTGCGTATACAGCGCAGCTTGCGTGGTGTAGTCCTTCGCGATGAACGCGTAGGACGGCATCGCATACATGTGCTGGGCCACCAGGCTGGTCACAACACCCAGGGAAGCCAGGGCGAGACCGAGCTGGAAGTGCAGCGAGTTGTTGATGGTGTCGTAGAGACCCTTGTGGCCAGCGCCCAGGTCACCAGGGGTGCCCTTGGGGGGGTTGTGGGCTTCGAGGATCTCGCGGATCGAGTGACCGATACCGAAGTTGGTGCGGTACATGTGGCCGGCGATCACAAAGATGCAACCGATGGCCAGGTGGTGGTGGGCGATGTCCGTGAGCCACAGGGCTTCGCTCTGGGGGTGGAAACCACCGAGGAAGGTGAGGATCGCGGTACCGGAACCGGTGGCCGTGCCGAACACTTGATTCAGGGAATCAGGGTTCTGGGCATACACACCCCAGTTGCCGGTGAAGAACGGAGCCAGACCGGCGGGGTGAGGCAGCACGTTCAGGAAGTTGTCCCAACCCACGTGCTGACCACGGGACTCGGGGATGGCCACGTGGACCAGG
>CALJTZ010000305.1 GCA_937975655.1 uncultured Synechococcus sp.
ACATTATTTGCTAACTCCCAGGCCTCTTTGTTGTTTTTCTCATTCTCACAATCATTATTCTTCTCAC
The DNA here is from genome assembly GCA_937975655.1 of uncultured Synechococcus sp. Taxonomy (GTDB): domain Bacteria; phylum Cyanobacteriota; class Cyanobacteriia; order PCC-6307; family Cyanobiaceae; genus Vulcanococcus. The sequence goes on from CALJTZ010000305.1 coordinate 68, forward strand.
AAGAAAAATCTTTAATCAATGAAGTAAAAATCGGAACAAAACCAGCTTTGTTTATCGCGATTGCCGCCTACATCGGCGTCACTATTTTTGGGTACACCATGCAGTCGGCCTGGCAATTCTATGTGCTAGCCGCCGTGATCGGCCTCTTCCAGGGCGGCATCGTGCCCAGCTACGCGATCATCGTGCGCGAGCATTTCCCACCCGCCGAGGCCGGCGCGCGCGTCGGCGCGGTGCTGATGGCCACGCTGCTCGGCATGGCGCGCCACTGGCAAAGCGGTGCAGCGCTGCCGGAGGAGGAATTCGCCAAGCTCCAGGCCGCCCGCACCTTCATGGGCGGAGCCGCCACCCTGCGGCAGGTGCACTTCGCCCTCACCGACCTGCGGCTCCACAGCCAGTGGCACCCGGGCTGCGGCCAGACCCCCGAGCAACTGCGCCGCCAGATCGCGGCCAGCACCACGGTGCTGCCCCCCATCGATGAAGATGCCTTCCTCTGCAGCTTCGGCCACATCTTTGCCGGCGGCTATGCGGCGGGCTACTACTCCTACAAGTGGGCCGAGGTGCTGAGTGCCGATGCCTTCGAGGCCTTTGAGGATGTGGGCCTCGAGAATGAAACCCAGATCCGCGAGACGGGGCGACGCTTCCGCGACACGGTGCTGAGCCTCGGCGGCAGCCTGGATCCCAAGGCCGTGTTCGAGGCCTTCCGCGGCCGCCAGCCCTCCAGCGAAGCCCTGATCCGCCATTCCGGTCTGGTGGCCGTATGAGCCAGGGCCCAGGCCTGCCCCTGCAGAACGATCCCCTCGCCATCAACCCGGCGTGGCCGTGTCCGCTGCCGCTCACACCGCTGGAGCAGGCCCTGGAGCTCACCGTGTTCCGCTCTGGCGTAAGCCGGGAGGAATGGCTGAAACGCCTGGCCAACGACCTGCACAAACAGGCGCTGGTGCCCCTGCTGTGGTTGCTGCCCCGGGGCTGGCGGCTGGCTCCGGCCCAGCTACCCGTGCAGCTGCAAACCCTGGCCGGGGTGCTCGAGCGCGGGCTGCTCACGCCCGCACTGCTGGCCGCCCTGGCGGATGATCTGCCCCACCTGCTGCCGGCCCCGGCTACCACCAAGAGCACGCCGTTGCAGCTGTGGCAGCGGGAGGAGAACCTGCCCCACTCCCTGGCGGAGCTGCTGGTTGATCACGACGACAAGCCGGATGCCCCGGCAGCGGCACCCCCACCCCCGCGCCTGAGCGGCGGCTTGATCTGGGCCAACCGGGGGCTGGCCTACGACCAAGACGCCAGCGCCCGCCGGCGCAACAGCCGCTGCGCCGCACTGCTCAACCGGCTGGGGGCCAACCTGCTGGGGGGCAGCCAGTGGAGCATCGATGGCTGCAGCAGTGCAGCCGATTGGCTGCACCAGCTGCACGGCCTGGGCTGGAGCAGCCGGGCCCAGCTGCGCAGCAGCGTGGCCAGCTTTGGACTCGGAGCCTGCCTGCCGCTGCGGGAGGAGCCACCCGGCTGGAGCCAGGTGCCCCTGGGCCTGCCCATCCGCACGGGGCTGCTGGACCCAGACGGCGAGGAGATCCAGGCCCTGTTGCCCCACAGCTGCCTGGAACTGGAACTGAGCAAGCCACCCCACCAGATCCGCCTGCAGTACTACCAGGGCACCGAGGGCCTGTGCGGCTGGGAAGGCCTCAATGACCTGCACCGTCCCTGGCAGAACGATCGCCACAACGGCACGGTTCGCTACCTCGGCGAGCCGATGGCCGGGGAGCAGCTCCTGGACGCGCTGCATCTCTGCGATGCCATGGCCCTGGTGCACAACCTGGAGGGCACAGAACGCCAGCTCCTCCATGGCGGCTACGGAACCCTGGGCTTCTGCATCGACAGCTCAGCGCTGCTCCAACAGGCCCTGGAGGGCCGCTGCCAGCTGTTCCCGGTGATGCTGGGCGGGATCTGGCGTGAGCGCCTGAGCCGCTGCTGCCGAAGTGTATTGGAGCACCAGGCTCTCGGGGAGCCGCATCGCCAGGCCCTGGAGCGCTACCAGCAGGCGCTGGAGGCCCTGCCCTTCGACGTGGCCCTGCATGGACCGGCGACGCGCGATGCCCGCGCACGGCTGCTGGCCTGCCAGCCCAGCAGCAGCCCATTTCGACTGGTGGACCAGCTCAGCCGCCCGCTTCCACCGCCCTGACGACCTGGGCAATCACCTGTGGGCGATAGGCCTCGGAGAAGGGGCCGCACTGGCCGTGATGGGCCATACCCTCGATCACCGGCCGCCGCACACTGCCGGTTTTCAGAGCCTTGTTCCAATTGGACAGGGGCAGCAACGGCGAACGGCCTGGGTAGGCGATGCGGCCGAAGGCGGCGACGGGATCCCGGCTGCCCACGATGGTGGTGATCCCAGCCACGGCCTCGAGCACCTGGTTGCCGCTGAACACCCCGCAGAAACTGATGATGCGCACAGGGGCCCGGCAGATCCGGCGCAGATAATCGGCTACTCCCATGGCCATCTCGCCCCCACCGCTGTAGCCCAGCAGCACCAGCTCCGCCCCAACATCTGGGCGAAAGCCCACCTCAGCGAGACGCAGGGCAATCTTCAGGGCCAGCTCGTAATTCAGGATCGGGCCATAGCGTCGATCCGAGGAGATACCCACCTTGATCACGTTGTTGGCCTGCACGAACAACGCCGCCAGAAGTTGCACCAAGCCATTCGGGTGCTGCTCCTGCAGGGCGAACAGGCGTCGCCAGAACCAGGCGCTGCCGGCATCCTCCACCAGGGCCACAGGCAGCACGGTGTAGGCCTCCAGGCCCCGCACCAGCCGGGTGTCGGCATTGAGGCTGGCCTCCAACACTTCGAGGAAGGCCGACACGCGGGGAGGATGATCCCGCTCCAATTGATGGATGCCATCGAGATACACCACGAAGCGATGGTGACGGGCAGCGGGTATGGCCGGCGCCGGGTCAAAGATCTCGTGGGGCTGCGGCAGACCCTGCAACCAGCCCTCCCAGAAGGCAAATTGCGTGACCAGGGAATAGATCCCCGCCGTTGGAATCAGCACCAACAGCAACACGCCGATTAGACGGATCAACAGCGCCAGGTCCGCGGCCGTGAGCATGGCCCGCAGGGCCAGCAGCAGGTGGCCAACGCCCACCAGGCTGAGACTGAGACCGATGGCCAGCACCACCGCCAGCAGCCGCAGGTTGAACCGCTGGCTGAGCTGCTGAATGCGCGCCGCGGAGGTGCTCGCCATCAGGTTTTCAACTGGGAGGCCAGGGTGCTGTAACCACTGCGCCAGCTCTGGCGGAAGAGAATCCACACCAACAGAACCGCCAGCAGATAGCCCGGGGTGGCCAGCAACAGGGCCTCGCCGTAGGGAAGGGCGAAGCGCACATGCAAGAGGCTCACCACATTCAGGTGAATCAGGGCCCAGATCACCCCACCGATGAGATCACCCACATAGGGAGCCGCCACAAACACATACAGGGTGGCCGGCACCAGACAGGCGGCCACACCATTGAGAAACAGGCTGGGAGGCACGGTCACAGAGCCATAGAGGTTGAGCAACACCATGTCGGCGGTGCTGCTCAACAGAAAGGCGATGGAGAGCAACAGGGCATCAAACAGCAAATGCAACAGAATCTGGCGGGCCGTGAGACGATTGGCCAGCAGGGCAAACACGTGCGAGAGGGACATCGACAGGCCCACCAACAGCAGCAGGCCCAGGCCGAGATCCGCACGCACCAACCAGGCCCCCAAGGCGTCGAGGCCTACCTCGACGCCGTGCAACAGGGGGGACCACTCCACGGAGGGAACCACGCCTGGGACCCCCAAACCGCAGAGGGCCATCAGGCACTCAGCGATGGGGGATTGAGGCGTGGGCGGTTAATGATATAGAGCACAAAGATCGACAGCACTGCGCAGTAGAAGCACCACACGGAGTTGAACGTCTTGCTGTAGGTGAACCAGGTGAGAAAGATCGATACAAAGATCAGAATCCCAAACAGTTTCACGGCCTTGTCGCTCAGGGCCACCAGGGGCACCACGATGAAGCCCCAATACACCAGCTCACCCACGGGCTCCGTATTCACAAAGTTGTGAATGGCGCTGTGGAGGTTTGAGATGTCATACACCAGGCGGCCCGTGCTGTGGACGGCCGGCTGCAGGGCTGGAGGATTCAACAGCACCGGCAGATAGAAGGCGATCCCCAGCACGGTGGACACAATCGCCACCCACTTGAGCCGATGCTGGAGCCCCCTGGATTCGGTGGAACGCGAGATCGACCAGGCACTCCAAGGGATCCAGATCATCCAGAAGCAGTAGGCAAAAAACAGGAAGCCCAGGCCCGCCAGGCTGGTGAGGGGCTCCACCTTGCCCAGATCAATGCCGGTCCACTCCAACCCCTCCACCAGTTGCTGCAGACCGAAGAAAAACGGCGTGAGGGCCAGGGGCACGTAATCGCGTTGGCCTGTCTTGCGGGCGATATGGGTGCTGTAGAGACCCAGGGGCATCAGCACCGCTGACGCGGTGAAACTGGCGGAGGCCGAAAAGCACATGGCGGGCCGGCAAAGAGCTTGACCCCATCTCTAGACACTGGGGCCTGGACGCACAAGCTGGCTGTCAGAACTTGATGGACCTGAGAGCAGTCCCAATCAAGGGGCCAACAACACATCAGCCAGGCGTTCAAGGGCCTGCGGATGAACAATCAGCTGGCGATGGGTCCACACCGGCAAGGCCTGGCGCGGACCGAGGGGCAGCACCGCCCGCCATCCCGGAAACACGGTGATGTCGGTTGGGCAGTAGAGGCTGCGGCACTCCACCCGTCGCAGGGCGGTGAGGTCGGCGTCCAATCGGCGCAACAACGGACTGCCGATTTTCATATCCGCAATGCCAGCCAACAGCGCCTGGGGCACCAGCTGGGCCGCCAGCGTTCCTTGCTGCGGGCTGCCCAGGCAGGTGAACCGGCGCAAACGCCGATGGCCACCCAGCAGTTGCAGCCAGGTGCGGCCGATCACCCCACCCATGGAAAAGCCGAGCAGATCCAGGCGGGTGGCCGGATCAAACCGGGCCTCAATCAACGTGGCCAGGCGCTCGGCCAGCTCCGCAATGGGGGTGGCCCCCAGGCGATGGGGCAAGTGGGGGGCGTAGAGCTCCAGATCCGGGCGCCGGTGATGCAGCTCCTGCTCTAGGCGGCGAAACAGCTGGGGGGTATCCCACAGCCCATGGATCATCACCAGCGGCGGTAGGGCCCCCATCAGCGCCAGTGGCGGCAACGCGACACCGCCACGGTGCCGGAAAAGCCAGGCACCGGGGCCCGGCATTTGCGCAACTCCAGCTGCATCGGCACAGGCCCATAGAGGCGCTCCAGGCAATCGAAGATCTGCTCGCTGTAGTGCTCGAGGGTGAGACAGCGAAGCTCACGGGCCTGCTGTTGCAGGGCGGCAATGGCGAGGCTGTAGTCGAGGCTGCTGCACAGCGCATCGCTAGCAGCGGCCTCGCGGAGATCACAGCCCAGGCTGAGGTCGAGCTCGAACCACTGGCCATGCAGGCGCTCCTGCTCCAGCACCCCCACGTGGGCCCAGAGGCGCAAGCCGCGCACGAGGATCTGATCGCCGGTCACAGCGGCAGATCGCGGTGGGTGAAGGCGCGCTCACCGCTGGCGTAGGAGGCGGCGATGTGACCATCGCCGCGCAGCAGGTAGCGATAGGTCACCAGACCCTCCAATCCCACCGGCCCGCGGGGCGGCAATGTCTGCGTGCTGATACCCACCTCGGCTCCGAAGCCGTAGCGAAAGCCATCGGCAAAGCGCGTGGAGCAGTTGCGATACACACCGGCGCTGTCCACCCCGCGCAGGAACTGCTCGGCGGTGGTGTCGTTGCTGGTGCAGATGGCATCGGTATGGCGGGAGCCATAGCGGGCGATGTGGGCCAGGGCCTCCTGCTGATCGGCCACCACCTTCACCGCCAGGATCAGGTCGGAGTATTCCGTCTGCCAATCGTCGTCGCTGGCGGGGTTGGCCACACCGAGCTGCTGGGAGGCGGTATCGCCCCGCAGCTCCACGCCGGCAGCCTCAAGCGCCGGAATCGCCATGGCTAGGAATGCCGGCGCCACATCGCGGTGCACCAGCAGGGTCTCGATGGCATTGCAGGCCGCGGGGTATTGGGTCTTGGCGTCCAGCGCGACGCTCACCGCCTGGGCCAGGTTCACCTCCCGGTCCACATAGAGATGGCAGATGCCATCCGCGTGGCCCAACACCGGGATGCGGGTGTTGTCCTGAATGAAGCGCACCAGCGCATTGGAGCCCCTGGGGATGATCAGATCCACCAGGCCATCGAGCTTGAGCAGCGCCAGGCTCTCCTCACGGGAGGTGAGCAGGGTGAGCGCGTCAGAGGACACGGCTGATGCGGCGAGCCCCCGTTGCAGAGCCTCGAGGATGGCGCCGCAGCTGCGGCTGGCCTCACGCCCCCCCTTCAGGATCGCGCCATTGCCGGAGCGAATCGCCAGCGAGGCGATCTGCATCACCGCATCGGGGCGGGCCTCGAAGATCACACCCACCACCCCCAGCGGCACGCTGAGGCGCTCCAGCACCAACCCCTGATCCAGTTCCCGGTGGAGCTGGCGCACGCCGAGGGGGTCGGGCAACTGCGCCACCTGGCGAACCCCTTCAATCGCCGAGCTGAGCTTGCCGGCATCGAGCTTGAGGCGTGCCACCAGAGCCGGTGCCAGACCATCGGCCGCGGCGGCCTCCAGATCGGCACGATTGGCCGCCACAATCGAGGCAGCTGAGGCCTCCAGGGCATCGGCCATGGCCAGCACCGCCTGGCACCGCTCGGAATCGCTGCACTGGCCCAGAGCCATGGCGGCCCGTCGCACGGCCATGGCCCGCTGCAGCAGTTCTGGAGAGGGATCAGGAACGCTCACAACCAGATGCAGGCTCTTGACGCATCATCCCAGCCGGTCCAACGCCAGCTTGGCGGCCCCCAGACGACCGGCACCATTGCCAAGGGCACAGGGGCGGATCGTGAGACCCGCGCGGCTCTCCGCCTGCACCCGCCGATTCACCTCCGCCAGCACCGCCGGCATGAAGTGGGGGCTGGCGGCACTGAGCCCCCCGCCGATCAGGACCAGCTCGGGAGTGAGCACGTACACGAGCGAACTGATGCCGATCCCGAGCCAGCGGCCATAGACGGCCCACACCGCCAGGGCCTCGGCATCGCCCTGCTGGGCACGGCGCGAGAGCTCTTCCGGCGGCAGGGGCGACAGGCGCCCCAGGGCAGCGATGCTGCAGTGCTGTTCCAGCGAGCCGTTGTTGCCGCTGTTGCAGGCAGGCCCCTCCGGATCCACGCAAATCAGACCGGGCTCAGCGGCGGCACCCCCATGGCCCGTGAACAGGTCGCCGTTCAGCAACACCCCGCCACCAACGCCGGTACCGAGGGTGAGCAGCACCACATCCCGACTGCCCCGGGCCGCCCCACGCCAGGCCTCCCCCAGCAGGGCGCAGTTGCCGTCATTGCCGAGGGTCACCCGCCGCTGCAGCTGCGGTTCCAGCCAATCGGCCAGGGGCACGTTCTGCCAGCCGGGCAGGTTGATGCAGATGCGAGCCACCCGCCCAGCCGCATCCATCGGCCCGGGTAACCCGATGCCCACCCGATCGGCCAGATGCTCAGGGTCGAGCTGCTCCACCGCCTCGGCGATGGCCACACTCACGGCCCCTGGCATGGCGGGCAGGGGGGTGGGCACCTGCAGGGCAGCCAGCCGTTCACCCTCAAGGTTGAAGCGGCCCAGCTTGATGGCGGTGCCGCCGAGATCCACACCAATCAGCTGGGACATCGCAAGCGGAGCCAGGGGCGCAGCAGCTAACCCTAGAAACGCAGGAAAATCTGCAGCTGGCTCTGCCAGCGGCCCTCGGTGTCCACGGAGGTCTGCACACCCAGCAGATCACTGGCCTGATACCGCACGGTCACCTGGGGCGGAATGTCGCTGCGATTGGGAGCGGCCAGCACCGAGAAGTTGAAGCGCTCCGTGACATCCAGACCGATCTCCGAACCCAGCACCAACTGGGAGGGAAGGCGGCGGGAGCGGTTTTGGGCCGCGACGGCTTCCGCCGGGGCGAAGTAGGTGGGATAGAGGGCGAAAGTGAGCCGCTGGCCAAAGGCCTCGCTTAGGCCGCCCACTAGGGGAGACAGCAACGACTGGCCGAGCACCGTGGCCAGGGCAGCCCCGGCATTGCCTCCGATCAGCCCCACCAGCGAGTTGCCCCCCACCAGGGCGAGCAGCCGGTCCTCGGGCAAGGGCGGCGTGCTGGTGAGGCGGATGTTCTCGGCCAGGCGATCAGCGGGCCCCGTGGCGGTGAGCATCACCTTCACCAGCCGCAGCTGATCGATGGCACTGGTGGGGGCCGCCACGGTCCAGTCGTAGATGTTCGAG
>CALJTZ010000306.1 GCA_937975655.1 uncultured Synechococcus sp.
GGAGTTCAGACGTGTGCTCTTCCGATCTCGGGCCTGCCGCTGCACCTCGATATCGGCTGTGCCCGCGGCCGCTTTCTGCTGGCCATGGCCCAACAGGATCCGGCCCGGAACCACCTGGGCGTGGAGATCCGGCGGCCCCTCGTGGCGGCCGCCGAGGCCGACCGCACGGCCCGCGGCCTCAACAACCTCCACTACCTCTTCTGCAACGCCAATGTGAGCCTGCAGGACTGGCTGGTCGAGCTGCCCGCCGGCCGGCTGGAGCGGGTGTCGATCCAGTTCCCGGATCCCTGGTTCAAGAAAAAGCACCACAAGCGCCGGGTGCTGCAGCCGCAGCTGCTGCTGGCGATTGCCACGGCCCTCCAACCGGGGCGGCAGTTATTCCTGCAGAGCGATGTGCTGGCGGTGATCGAACCGATGGTGGCCCTGAGCGAAGCCAGTGGCTGCTTCAGCCGGCCCGCCGGCGATGCCAGGCCCTGGCGCGCCAGCAACCCCCTGACGGTGCCCACCGAGCGGGAAACCTATGTGCTGGCCCAGGGCCTGCCGGTGTACCGGGTGCTCTACGAACGCAACGATGCCCCCTTGCCAGCCCTGACACACCTGGAGGAATGGCTGGAAGCCGCCGATAATCCGGCCACTGCCCCGGCCTCTGTGCCGGACGCCTGAACACGGCTCCCCGATGACCTCGGCCCCAGCGCCATCCACCCCAGCGCCAGCCCCTGCCACCCCCTGGCTCCTGCGCTGGCAGGGGCTGCTGGCCCAGCACAGCGCCGGCCCGCTCACGGCACGGCTCAGCCTGGTGGCCGGGATGGTGCTCTGCGCCCTGATGGCGGGCTTGCCCCTGGTGACCCGCAGTGGCCTGACGCTGCTGATCACCGCCGCGGGCCTGCTGTGGCTGCTGTGGGCCCTGCGCACCCCGGCGGGTCAGGTGGGGACGATCAGCGGTTGGCTGCTGGTGATGCTGGGCGTGGCCGTGCTGGCTACGGGCTTCTCGCCAGTGCCCGTGGCCGCCTTCAAGGGGCTCATGAAGCTGGTGAGCTATCTGGGGGTGTATGCCCTGATGCGCCAACTGCTGGCGGAGGCACCGATCTGGTGGGACCGCATCCTGGCGGCCCTGCTGGTGGGAGAGCTCGCCAGCGCCGTGATGGCGATCCGCCAGCTCTATGGCGATACGGGCGAGCTGGCCCGCTGGGCAGATCCCAACTCCGTGGCCGATGGCACGATTCGCGTGTATGGACCCCTGGAGAACCCGAATCTGCTGGCGGGCTACCTGATCCCGATCCTGCCCCTGGCGCTGGTGGCCCTGCTGCGCTGGCAGGGCTGGCCCCGGCGACTGTTCGCCGCAGCCGCCCTGATCCTGGGCGCGACGGCCCTGTTTCTCACTTACAGCCGCGGGGGCTGGCTGGGCATGGTGGCCACGCTGGGCGTGTTGGTACTGCTGCTGGTGTTACGCCAGACCCGCAGCTGGCCAACCCTCTGGCGCCGCCTGTTCCCGCTGCTCCTCGTGGCGATCGCCGCTGCGGTGCTGGTGGTGGCGGTGACCCAGATCGAACCGCTACGCATCCGCGTGATGAGCCTGGTGGCAGGCCGTCAGGACAGCTCCAACAACTTCCGCATCAACGTGTGGATGGCCGCGCTCTCGATGATTCAGGACCGCCCCTGGATCGGTATCGGCCCCGGCAACAGCGCCTTCAACCTGATCTATCCGCTCTACCAGCAGCCCAAGTTCAATGCCTTGAGCGCCTACTCGGTGCCCCTGGAGCTGCTGGTGGAGGGCGGTGTGCCAGGGCTCCTCGCAGGCCTGGGCCTGCTGCTCGCCAGCGTGCGCACCGGCCTGGTGCAACTCAAAGGCGAGGCAGGATTCGCCCTGCCGGCCCTGGCAGCCCTGGCGGCCATTGCAGGGCTCTGCGTGCAGGGCGCCACCGACACCATCTTTTTCCGCCCGGAAGTGCAGATGACCGGCTGGTTCTGCCTGGCCACCCTGGCCGTGAGCCGCAGCACGCAGCCCGAGGCCTGATGCAGCTGATCGCGGGCTTCGATGCCGGCCAGACCCACACCACCTGCCGGCTGGCCCTGGTGGATGCCCACGGCGCCATCCAATCGCTGGGTGAGGGCCAGGGCAGTGGCGTGAGCCACCTGGCTGCCGCTGCTGGCGAGGCGCGCTTTCAGGCCGCGCTCAGCAGCAGCCTGGCGGCGGCGCGGGCGGCGGCACCGGCGGATTGGGCCAATGCCCCCCTGGCCACCAGTGCGGTGGGCGCCAGTGGCATGGAGGCCGGCAGCGCCGTGCAAGCCCGCGGCGTGGAACTGGCCGCCAGGGCTCTCGGGCTGCCTGCGGGCGCGGTGGCCGTGACCGGCGATGAACACACGGCCCTGCGCGGGGCATTCCCGCAAGGCGAGGGAATCCTGCTGATCAGTGGCACCGGCTGCATCTGCCTTGGCCAGAACGCCCAGGGTGCCCAGCACCGTTGTGGGGGCTGGGGCTGGCTCCTGGATGGGGCGGGCTCAGCCATGGATATCGGCCGGGATGGCCTGGCCCTGAGCGTGCAGATGGCGGATGGTCGTCTGCCGGAAACAGCCCTGCGCGCCGCCCTCTGGACCGCCCTCGGCGCCGACACGGCCCAGCAGGTGAAAGCCAGGGTGGTGGAGCGCGATTTCGGTGCCGCGGGATTCGCCCGTCTGGCGCCGGTGCTGGATCAGCTGGCGGCGGCCGGCGATCCCCACAGCCAGGCCGTGCTGCAGCACTCCGCCAATGCCCTGGCCGGCCTGGTGCACGGGGTGGCCCAACACCTGGCCATGGACCAGCCCGCGGTGTGCGGGGTGGGCGGAGCCCTTCGCCACCTAGGGCAGCTGCGCAGCCGCTTTGCGGCCGCGTTGAGCCAGGTGCTGCCAGGCGCCACCAGGGTGGAACCCCAGGGGGATGCCAGCCACGGCGCCCTGCTGCTGGCTGCCGACCTCAGGCAGCGTTGAGGTGTTGATCGGCCAGGGCGGCCAGGTGCCCGCTCCAGTGATCCACATCACCCTGATCCGCCGCCTCCACCATCACCCGCAGCAACGGCTCGGTGCCACTGGCCCGCACCAGCACCCGCCCACTGCCGGCCATGGCCGCTTCCGCCGCGGTCACCGCCGCCCTGAGGGGCTCACACCCCTCCCAGCCGGTGCGGCGGCCCCGATCCGGCACGGTCACGTTCACGAGTTTCTGGGGATAGGGCTGGAAGCTGCCGTCCATCCAGTCCGCCAGGGAGCCCCCCTGGGCCTGGATCAAGGTGGCCACCTGCAGGGCCGTGAGCAGGCCATCGCCGCTCATGCCGTGCTGCGCCGAGAGAATGTGACCCGACTGCTCACCACCCAGGCCAGCGCCCAACTCCTCCATCGCCGCGTGGACGTATTGGTCGCCCACCGCGGTGCGCTCGAGCAGGCCGCCCCTGGCCTGCCAGGCCCGTTCAAAGCCCAGGTTGCTCATCACCGTGGCCACGATGCGGTTGGCTGGCAGCTGGCCGCTGGCCATCAGGGCCTGGCCCCACAAATAGAGGATCTGGTCGCCATCCACCACCCGGCCCTGGCCATCCACGGCGAGCATGCGGTCGGCGTCACCATCGAAGCCAAAGCCCATGGCCGCGCCCCGCTCCAGCACGGCAGCCCGCAGGGCCTCCAGATGGGTGCTGCCACAGCCCTGGTTGATGCGGCGGCCATCCGGGCTGCCGTGCAACACGGTGAGATCGGCACCGAGCTCACGGAACACCGACTCGCCGCAGCTGGTGGCCGAGCCCCAGCACAGATCCAGCACGATCCTGCAGCCATCGAGGCGGGCGCTGCCCACGCTGTCCAGCAGCGACTGGCGGTAGGCCTCCAGCAGATCCGGGCGGGCCGAGAGCCGGCCATTGGCCACAAAACCGGCGACCGCATCGCTCTGGCCATGGAGGCCAGCCTCGATCGCCGCCTGCTGCTCCCTGCCGAGTTTGGCGCCACAGGCCCCGAACACCTTGATGCCGTTGTCGTGGGGCGGGTTATGGCTGGCGGATACCATCAGGCCGCCACTGGCCCCGAGCCGGCGGATGGCACCCGGCACGGCCGGCGTGGGGCAGAGGCCGATATCCAACACCTCGCGGCCAGCGGCGGTGAGCCCTGCCGCCAGGGCCGCCACCAGCATCGGCCCACTGCTGCGCGAGTCCATGCCCAGCACGATCGGGCCACCTTCGGGCAACACCCGCCCGCACCAGTAGCCCAGCTGCAGCGCCAACGCCGGCGTGATCAGCTGTCCCACGCGGCCACGGATGCCGTCGGTGCCGAATCCCGCCGCCCCAGGCGCGAGGGGCTCACCAAGCGGAAAGCGGGCCAACTCCGCCATGGCGCAGCACCGTTACAGATGGAGGCAGGCTACGGCCTGTTCTCTGGCCTGCTCAGCGCCA